>PIVQ01000812.1 GCA_003354055.1 Desulfobacteraceae bacterium
CCGGTTTTGATCCATTGTATCAGAAAGGTTGCCCACATATATATTCATATAATAAAAGTTCCTCGTTTTGTCTGGTTAAAGGGTCGTAGCGTCTTAGACCGGAGGATGCCACGTAACAGGCATTCCTTCAGAATGAAAACGGTCCCACCGCTTTTCAGCTTTAGCAGTGGGACACGATAAACTTTGACGATGCTATCCTTTGAGCAGACGGAAGGCAAGGAATTTATTATTTACAGACCTTTAGGCAGCCAGGATGAAGACCTCTTGGCTGCGGGGTTGCCGGTAGAGGAGCTGTTTCTTCTCCTGGCTTGCCCGCCGGCTTTTCCGTGGGGCTGTCCGGTTGTTGATTTTGCCTTTGGTCTTGCCTTTGATTTTATTGGGGTTTTGGGTGTCCCACGTCCCCTGGCAGGCCGGCTGTTTCTATTTCTATTCGGTGTCGGAGTGGTTGTTTCATCCTCCTCACCGATATATCCTGTGTTTTCAACCGGAATGTTCTGCTTCATCAGGCGCTGGATTTTATCCAGCAATATCTGTTCATCCCCGCTCACCAGGGACGTGGCCATACCGCTGGCACCGGCCCGGCCTGTACGGCCGATACGGTGGATATAATCTTCAGCCACATTGGGAAGATCAAAATTGACCACATGGGGTAAGTGTTGAATGTCAAGGCCCCTGGCTGCGATATCCGTTGCCACAAGGGTTTTAACTGCTCCGTTTTTAAAATCGGCAAGGGCCCGGGTCCGGGTGGCCTGGCTTTTGTTACCGTGGATGGCAGCTGCAGAGATTCCGTCAGTTATCAACTGCTTGGTTAAACGGTTTGCCCGGTGTTTGGTCCGGGTAAAGATGAGTACCTGCTGCCATTTACCGTCCCGTATCAAATTGGAAACCAGGGCACGTTTTCCTTTTTGGGATACCGGGTAGACGCGCTGGTTGATTTCTTTTACCGTTGAATTTCCCTTGGAAACCTCAACCATGGCCGGGTTCTTAAGCAGACCGCTGGCAAGGGTTTTGATCTCTTTTGAATAGGTAGCTGAAAACAGCATGTTCTGCCGTTTGGCAGGCAGAAGTTTCATTATTTTTTGAATATCCCGGATAAATCCCATATCCAGCATCCGGTCTGCCTCATCAAGAACCAGAACTTCAATGGCGGAAAGATCCACGGTGCCCCTATTGGCGTGGTCCAGAAGTCTGCCCGGGCAGGCCACCAGAATATCCACCCCTTTTCTCAGGGCCTTTATCTGGGGATTGATGTTTACACCGCCGAACATGACCATGGAATAGAGGTTAAGATTTCGGCCGTAAGTTTTGAAACTTTCTTCCACCTGGGATGCAAGCTCCCTTGTGGGGGTAAGGATCAAGGTCCTGGGATTTCTGTTTTTCCGCTTGCGTTTAGACAGATCTTGTAAAATGGGCAAGGCAAAGGCGGCAGTTTTTCCGGTGCCTGTTCTGGCGCCGGCCAAAATATCGCGGCCTTCCATTATATATGGGATTGCTTTGGTCTGTATGGGAGTGGGGGTGGTGTACCCTAAAGTTGATACTGCATCAGCAAGGGCAGGGCATAGCCCTAGAGTGTCAAATGACATGAATGTATTGCTCCTGTCGTTACCTACCCCGGGATGTTCCGGGACCGATCCAGGTAGAACAATTTAATTTTATAATGATTGAGGTAAATCTAAGGAAGGAATCAACCGCAATATACTATGGGCAACGATCGGATAGTTGCCGTAAAAAGAAATGAGTATAACAGGATTTCGAATAAACACAAGGGAATAGTTTTATTTTTATGGTGTTTCCACCTGAAAACATGTGGTATTCATTTTTTTCCATAGAATTCAGGGAGGAAACCACTCAAAACAATACGATGTTAATCTTTCCCGTTTCTCTTTTTTTCGTTTTTATTCTTTAATGTCTGGAACCACGGCTCCTGACCATAAATATCATCCATGCAGTCCGGGCAGATGCTGTGGCTGAACGAGGCATGGGAGTGGCTTTCCACATAGGATTCAATCAGATTCCAATACCCTTTGTCATCCCTTATTTTTTTGCAGGACGAGCAGATGGGGATCAGGCCGCTTAAGGTTTTTATTCTGCCCAAAGCCTGTTTAAGATCTTTGACAAGAATTTCCCGTTCATTCTGTATCAGGATGCGCCGGGTAATATCCCTTGCAATGTGTACGGCACCGCAGATCCGGTCTTTTGCATCCCGGACAGGATCCACGGTCACCAGTATCCATTGTCCGTTTGCAAGTTCGATCTCAGCGCTCTCCCGTTTTCCGGATGCCATCATCCGGGGCAGGGGGCAACCGTCAACCGGGCCGGCCGTCCCATGAACAAGGCTGCAGCAGGTATGGCCCATGGCTTTTTGAACAGGCGTGTTGAACTTTTGCTCCACCACTCTATTTGACCGGAGAATGGAAGACCGGGTATCAATGATGCAGATCCAGTCATCAATAGCGTCAAAGGTAGCTTCCCAGTCACCGGGAGGTTCCCTGCCCCCGGACAGTCCGCTGATTTGTTTTGTGATACGGTCCACAAAATTACCAAAGGCCACCATCCAATTTGAATTCATTTTTTCAAAAAACATAACAATTATCTCCTTTTTTAAGCGTTTATGAGATATCACAATGATATATGCCCAAAATAATGAAATACAATTGCAGGAGAGAGGGTGAATCGGGGAGATCTGAAACTTGTCATCCAATGGATAACCTTGCCTGATGCGAGATCCGATGCCGTCCAGGGTCTCATTCTTCGTTTTTACGCGTTATGTAATGTTAAATAGCTGCAAGATATAGTCCTTGAACTCGAGTTGGTTTGCTTTTTTCAGGCATGGTGGAAACGGGCCCCACGAACATGGTATGAGTCAGGAGCGGTATGATATAAAGAAAGATGTTTTTCCTGTAATCCGACTGAACTCACGATTTTGCTTTTTAAGATGACGCCTGCATTGCTTTAACCGGGCGATTAAGTGGCCTGCATATTGCTACGTCTGCCGCCTTGTTCCGCCGCAGATAACCACAGACCCCCACAAAAAAAATAAGGGGTAATGAGATTATTTCTTGACAGTGAAAATCTAAAGTGGTAGAACCCGCCTGTTTCGTTCGGGGCGTAGCGCAGTCTGGTAGCGCACTTGTCTGGGGGACAAGTGGTCGCAAGTTCAAATCTTGCCGTCCCGACCAAAACCACCAAGGCTTTCA
>PIVQ01001654.1 GCA_003354055.1 Desulfobacteraceae bacterium
GGTCCGTTTTTTCCCCGGTTGTATCTGCCCGGGAAAAGGAAACCAGTCCAAATAAGATAATCAGTCCGAAACATATTTTCTTTGCAAGCTGCGTCATGGCAAAAGTCCTTTCATTCTCATGAGGCACCTTACATGAGCAGCAATCATGCCAAATAAAAAAGACTTAATACAACCATTTGCAATTACAATGAAAACTACATTTTTAGATATATTTTACCTGAAAAAAATAGAGAATAGTCTATACAGGTGTAGAATATTCTACAGCCGTCCTCATACGGCCCAGATAACGTGAAGATCGGTCAACTCCCGTATTCCTTTGAGTTCCGCCGAGAAAGAGCGGCTAATATGAAATTTTTCGGTTAAATGGGGAAGCATGGCAGAGGAGACCACGATTTCCCCTTTTTCGGCTTTGGCCTGGATCCGGCTTGTGACATTCACGGCAGATCCGACGATTCCGTATTTTGCCCGGGTGGGTGACCCGATGTTGCCCACAATCACCTGGCCTGCATGAAGACCTATGCCCATATACAGCTTCGGCAATTCCTTGTCTTCCATTTCCCTGTTAAACCTGTCCATCTGCTCCTGCATGATCCGGGAACACGAAAGTGCCTTTTCCATCATTGCGTCAACAGGGGCATCAAGGGGATCAAAAAAAACCAGGATGGCATCCCCGAAAAAATCCACAATGATACCCTGATGATTTTGAACAATGGAAATCATCCTGGAAAAATAGAGGTTGAGCACCTCAATGATGGTTTCAGGGCTGAAAGATTC
>PIVQ01000813.1 GCA_003354055.1 Desulfobacteraceae bacterium
AAGACCTTAAAAAAGCGGTCTTTGCCACCGCCAAAAAAACAGGACGTGCCCGCACCAGCCTAAAGATTTTTGAAACCTCAGGCTCAAAAGCAGGCCAGGAAACCGCATTCGGTCTGATGACCTTCGGCTCACACCTCTCCGTGGTCGGGTTTACCCTGGACAAGGTCAATATCCGCCTGTCCAATGCCATGGCCTTTAACGCCACAATACGTGGTAACTGGGGATGTCTGCCCGAATACTACGCCCCTGTGGTGAAGTTGATTCTGGACGGGAAAATGGATCTTACGCCCTTTGTCAAAACCTTTCCCTTAGATTCCATTAATGAGATCTTTGAGATGGCCCACCACAAAAAGATCAATGAGCGCCCCATCATGGTGCCGTAAAATAGAGAAAAGAATTTTTAAGTATTAAAACAATAAATATGTATCTAAAAGGAGAAAGATATGAGTGATTTAAACTGGCTGCCAAGAGAATCCGGACTCAAAGACCATCACCTGTGGAGTGAAGATCTGTTCTCTGATGAAGCCCCCGGCGTCATGTATGAAAAAAAGCCCATTATGGATCCCAAGGGCGAAGCTGTTGAAGGGCTTTACTCTGCCTGGATCACCCTGAACAACCCCAGTCAGTACAACTCCTATACCACGGAAATGGTCAAGGCTGTTATTGCAGGCTTTCACCGTGCCTCAGCAGATACCTCCGTTGTGGGCTGTATTTTTACGGCCGCAGGAGACAAGGCATTCTGTACCGGTGGTAATGTTAAGGAATATGCGGAGTATTATGCCTCACGGCCCAATGAATACGGTCTTTACATGGACCTGTTCAATCAAATGGTCGACACCATTTTATTCTGTAAAAAACCCACCATCTGCCGGGTCAACGGCATGCGGGTAGCAGGGGGTCAGGAGATCGGCATGGCATGCGACACAACCATTTCAAGCGATCTTGCCATATTCGGACAGGCAGGTCCCAAGCACGGCAGCGCCCCTGACGGCGGTTCCAGTGATTTCCTTCCCTGGATGCTGCCCATGGAACTTGCCATGTGGAACTGTGTATCCTGTGAGATGTGGAGTGCCTATAAGATGTCCCGCCTGGGATTAATCTCCAAATGTGTTCCTGTTATCAAGGACGGAGACAAATGGGTTCGCAATCCCGGTGTGGAAATTGACCGCTATGTGGCGGATGGAGAAATTGTCTATGGGGACTCCAAGACCGGAGAGGCCGCCAAGGAAGCCCGTGCCTATCTGAAGACCGCCAAAATTGATTTCGAACTGCTGGACAAAGAAATAGACAAGATCCTGTGGACCTATACCAACCTCTTCCCCGGTTGCCTGATCAAGAGTATTGAAGGCATCCGCCTGAAGAAAAAATTCTTCTGGGATCAGGCCAAGGTCATCAACCGCCACTGGCTGGCAGCCAATATGAGCGGTGAAGCCTTCCTGGGATTTAACGCCTTTAACACCAAGAAGATCACCGGCACGGACACCATTGACTTTATCGAATACCGGCAACGTCTGGCAGCCGGAGATCCCGTGGACACTGAATTAAAAGCAGCTGTGCTGGGAACCCCTAAAGAATAATGAGGCCAGAGGCTGATGGACGAAAAGTCCATCAGCCTGGCGCCCACCAAGGAGGAACAGCCATGCTGTTAAAAGGAAAAATCGCCCTTATCACAGGAAGCGCCCAGGGCATCGGTGCCGCCGTAGCCATGATGATGGCTCAAGAGGGGGCAGATATCTGTCTGACTGATATAAAACCCGAAGGGGATGCGTCCGCCATTCTGGAGAGCATCCGGGCGATGGGACAAAAAGCCATATATGTTGAAGGGGATGTCGGATCTTTTACGGCTGCCCAAGCCGTGGTTGAGGCAGCAATCGAAGCCTTCGAAAAACTGGATATTCTGGTCAACAACGCCGGGATAAACTGGGACGGCGTGTGCTGGAAAATGAAAGAGGAGCAGTGGGACAAGGTATTGGAGATCAATTTGAAAGGGTATTTTAACTTTACCCGCCATATTGCCCCACTCCTCAAGGCACAAGGGTCCGGAAGGATCGTCAACGTCACCTCCATCAACGGGCTGCGCGGCAAGTTCGGCCAGTCCAACTATGCCGCCTCCAAAGCCGGAGTGATAGGCTATACCAAGGCGGTTGCCAAGGAATTAGGAGCCTACGGTGTAACAGTGAATGCCGTGGCCCCAGGCCTGATCGAAACCCCCATGCTCAAAGAGTCAAAGGACAGGGACAAAATCGTTGACATGGCCATGGCTGAAATCGTGCTCAAACAGGTGGGCCAACCCGAAGACCTGGCCAACCTCATTGCCTTTCTGGCATCGGACAAGGCCAGGCACATCACCGGTGAAGTCATCAAAGTCGACGGCGGTCAGTACATCTAAACTAAAGAGGAAAAACCCATGGGAAGAGTTGCCATAATAGGGGTCGGGCAGAGCAAATTTGTCAGGAAGTATCCGGGATCCATCCGGGAGCTTGCCTTTGAAGGGTATAAAGAGGCGGTAACAGATGCGGGGATAACTGCGAATGATATTGATGCGTCAGTCTTCTGCTCCGCACCGGAATATGACAGTCAGCGATCCCCCTCAGCCGTTATTGCGGAATATCTGGGGCTGAATCCCCAGCCGACCTTTTACGTGGAGACCCTGTGTTCATCCTCCAGCACCGGCCTTAAACTGGCCCATGCCATGGTGGCCTCGGGCGCTCACGATACCGTAGCGGTTATGGGGCTGCAGAAGATGTCCGAAATATCCTCTGCCGAATCCCAGGAACGTATGAGTCGGGGGGCGGATATCCAATGGGAAAGCCCATTCGGCACCATGATGCCGGCCTATTACGCCATGCATGCCCAGGCCCATATGGACAAATACGGCACAACCCCGGAAGATCTCGCAGCCGTTCGGATCAAGGCATCTACCTATGGGCACCTCAACGACCGGGCGGTCTTCCGCAAGGAGGTAACCTCTGAGATGTTTACCGATCCTGAGAACATGATGGCGGGTCCGGTGTCAAGTCCTCTGCGGGTTGGGGATTGCTGTGCCAATGCAGACGGCAGCTCCTGCATCATCGTGGCCAATGAGGAAAAGGCAAAACAATTCTGCAAAAAACCGATATGGATCATGGGGGTGGGCGCTGCCACTGCCAGTGTCAACCTGTCCGGCCGGGACCGGCTGACCGGGTTGCTGGCTGC
>PIVQ01000127.1 GCA_003354055.1 Desulfobacteraceae bacterium
TGGATGAAATTATTGACGGCCGGCGGGATTGTTTTCTCATCGCCACCTCAGACCAGGCCCATCGCTTTGATTCAGCCATTTACCGCCGTTTTGTGGAAAAGGGCTGCATCATTGATATTTCAAAGTACTGGATGAACAAGGACAACCTTAAAAAAATCATCTTCCTGGAAATAAACCGGCACCAGATTCCCAGCAAATACACCCCGGAATCAGAGGAACTGGACCATGCTGCAGAGCAGATTTACGAGATTTTTAAAGAGAGAAGCCTGAAGGTCAGTCCGGCCTATGTGAGAAAACTAATCGAATCCATTATCAATATCCGGGGGGATTTTATCGTTGAATTCTTAGACAACAGCATTCTGATCCGGTCGGCCTTCCAGTTGGTGGCCAAGAACGTCTACGGTGAACTTTACAACAAGGTGGTGGACCGCATGGACCGGAATGTCTCCTGGGAAGAGTATGTGGGAAACATTAAAGATAAATTCTCTGAGATGGCCAACAACTGCTTTAACTACGGGGTGAGCGAAGAAAAGGGGGTTGTTCTCACAGGTCCTCCGGGCAGCGGTAAAACCTTCCTGGTCAGAACCTGGCTTTCCTCTAATCTTAAAGTTCATGATATTGCCACTTCACCCTCAGCCCTACAGGATCCATCAAGTCCGGTCCACGGGGCGGTGTCAAACCTTGAAAAGGTCTATGATATTGCCAAAATGATTGCCCCGACGGTTATCTTTTTTGATGAGGGAGATGCCCTGGCACCCAAGCGCAGCGGCACCGGCGGCCAGCCATCCGATGCCCTGACCAACAAATTTTTAAACATTATCGACGGTGAAATCCCCCTCAACAAGGTCTTTACCGTTTTGACCACCAACCGCCTGGATATTCTGGATCCGGCTCTGATCCGGTCCAAACGCCTTAAAACCCTGGAAATATCAGGGCATATGCGGCAAAAAGATATCTTTGATATCATTAAAAAGCAATTTGACGATGTACCCCACAAACGGGAGTTTGAGGTGGAAAAAATAATAGAGACGGCCCAGGGTATCTGCAACACCCCTGCCGATTTCACCTCATTCACGGAAAAGGCCATTGCGCTATGCTCCACAGAGTATAAGGTACTTCAAAAACTCCGGGACCTTGAGCAGTCCACCAAACAGGATAAGTGTGATTTTGTAAAACTGAATTTTAAAACCGTTTTAGGTATTCTGGATTCGGTCAAGGCAGCGCCATTGCTGAAATCCAACATCAAGAACGATCTTTCCCACTTTGTCACGCACTATGACCAGATTCTGAATGCCGTGGCCCATATCAACTCGGAAAAAAACTATCCCTTAGTTGAAACCCATCTTGAATCAGCCAGACGGGAAATTTCCCAGAGTCCGGTACGCAAGGGCTCCATCCAGCTCAATGAGTTCCTGGAAACAGAACTGAGCCAGGAGCCTCAGGTGGGATTTATCATCGGGGTAGGTGCCAATGACATGACCGGCATGCTGCTTCCCATTGCCACCAGCCTTACAGGCCGGGTGGACAGAGAGCTCATTATTGTGACCGGTGCAGTCTCCTCTTCCGCTCCCAACACGGCCCAGCTGGACATGGCAGTCCAGATGACCAAGCAATCTGCCCAGGAAGCGTTGACCATGGTGAAAAACTATATCCAGGAGCTCTCTCCGGATATCAGCATCCCCTGGTTGTTCGGAGATTTTTTGAAACAATACTCCATCCACCACCAGCTGTTGTCAGCCTCTTACAATGTGGGCGGCCCATCGGCAGGCTATGCCCTGGCCCTGAACACCATGTCGGCTCTGCTGCGGATCCCGCTATGCATTGATTTCGGGATCACCGGCGCTCCCTGGACAAAAGGGGTAAGAAAAGATGAGGTGGGCGGTTCCGTCATAATCGGCGGCCATCGGAAAAAAACAGAAAAGGTCCTGCTTTATCTGAGACGTATGTTTATGCCCCTGCAGAACTACAAGGATCTGGAACCGGAATTTCTTATCGGCTACTGGCAGCGGAAAAAGGATATCATTGCCGTGACCCACTTTGCAGATCTCATGCCCGAGGTCCTGTTTCTGGACGACGACCACAATGAGATGCGGGAAGATCTGATTGCAAAGCGGCTCACCTACAAGACTGAAAAATATTATGCCACCGACCGTACTGAAAACCTTAAGGAAGATATTATCGAGACCAAACGGAGGATGCGGGAGCGGGCGGAGCGAGAGATCTTGAGGCGGGTCAATGCCATCCGTATGTATCTTCTGGATCCGAACCGGGAAAAGTATATCTCCCATGAGCAGATTTTTACTACTTATATGGAGAATTCGGTTTGTAAAATACCCGAAGGCCGATAGCATTGAATAAAATACACTTGAAAAGGGGGCTGGTATGTCATATCAGCCCCCTTTTATCATTAAATTTTAAGCTTATGTTTTTTGAGAAAATGCCCGTCAGATCATAAGAAAAAAATCTATATGTGGTGCCCAGGACAAGGGTTTTGGCGTTTTACCACTACGATCTTCTCCAAAAGACCATATGTATTTGGGAAAACGCTCCAAAATGGTCGAAATCGTACGATCTGTAATTCGGCAAAAGGTACTACCAGAATTTGGGCAGTCACAAATAAATTTCAAGGAATGTTCCTGGTCTCTATTACTGCAATCCGAAACCTATAACAAAAAGAAGAACTCCGATAAAAAATAAAACAGCTGCAATCTTTGCAATTCTAATATCAATTGCCTCCAAATTGGATGAAGGGGATTTATGTGTTCCAAAAAATGTACTATTTCTTAAACCAATAATGCTAACACAGACACAAGCTGCTATACAAAAAATCAAAGCTAACCAAAATACTATCTCGTATATCTGCAAAAGAACTCCTATATTTTTATATAATAAACATCAATTAAATGCCCTTTGAATTGAATTACTCAGTCCTTGAGTAAAGTTTTGAATGGATGTTCCTAGTGATATCGGCGAGCCTAAACCCAGCCCAATATTTACGCTACCACGACTTAACTCGGTGTTATAAGTAACCCCTAAATATTTACCCATGCCCATACTAACATTAACATCCTCACATGGCGTAGTTCTTGATTCAACAGGTGTGTCAAAAGTAAATTGGACTCCACCTCCAAAAACAGTTGTCGAAACATCAATGTTGGTTTTTGTGCTTGGGAACCAACCTTTATTAGAATCATAGGCTACAGCAGAAAAATCTATGCCCATTAATGAACCGCCATATTTAACGCCCCACAATCCAAAAGGATCAATATAATTTATGGGGTTATTTAAGACATACCCATACAAATTCGTATCCCCACCGGCAAACAGAATGGGGTCTTTTGCTGTCCATTTGCCGATTTCTGGCATGTAGTCACGGTGGCCGAAGCGGACGAGGTCTGTGTCGTGGTCATGTAGGCCGCCGGCAAAACCAAAGGGAACCGTAAAGGACTCAACACTGTCACTGATTACATTACCGAAGGTATCATAGTCAATACGCTTGACAGTATTTCCCGCGCTATTTGTGACCAGCCTCAGGGAGCCGACCTGGTCGTAGGTGAGATAATAGGTACAGCCGCCCATCTCCATGGCATAGGGCATTCGGCCATCAGCGTAGATGAAGCGCTGATAGAGGTTACCGCTGCCGTCGTAGACGGCCAGAAGGGTGGTCAGGCCGGACCAAAGGTATTTTTCCTCAACAGTGCCGTTAACGCTTTTAGCGATGCGTCGGCCTGAAGGATCATTGGTATAAATGATCGCCGTTCCATCGGAAAGAGCCACGCGCATCAGTTCCCATGTGGAGGAATAGACATATTCAGTGGTTTCTGATCCGTCCGTTCTGCTGCTGAGACGGTCATCAGAGTCAAAGGCATATTGAACAGTTCCTGCCGTAACAATATGGTCCTCATCGGAATAGCTGAAAGTTCTTCCCGCTATACCCCGCAGGCTGTTCATCTCATAGGTTCGGTTGCCGTTATTGTCGTACCTATATTCTTCAGCAAGGGTGCCGTCGGTGGTGACGGTGAGCAGCTGCCCCTTTTCATCATAGGTGTAGTCAATATCGGCGGTTGTCCCTTCTATGGTTTCGGTCTTGCCGGTGATTTCACCATTATCGTTTCGTGCCAGTGTAAGGCTAAAGACATTGCTGCTTGAAATCGAGAGGTCATAGGCGCTGACTTCACCGAAACCGTTAAAAGACCGTGTTAAGGAAAATGCGCTGTCGGACACGGATTCCGGCAGGCCGTTGCCGGTATTGCGGCCAATGGAAAATATGCCTGATGATGTCAGCAGCCCGTCGTTGTCATAGCTTAAGGTTTCAGTGCCGCCTGCATAGGTTATGGAAGTGGCCCGGAAATCATCATTGTATTCAAGGCCGATGTCCTGGTTAAGGGTACCCGACTGGCTGACGGATGTGATCAGGGTGCCGTCATAACCGTAGGAAAGCACTTCGCTGCCCCGCGTGACCGATGAAACCAGATCCATACAGCCGTAGGTATAGTCGGTTGTCCATTCATCGGTGACGGTCTGGCTGAGCCTGCCGTAGGAATAGGTATTGGTGATGGTTTTACCGGACGGCAGGCCGATACCGGTGAGTTTTCGTTCCGCATCATAGCTGTAGGTGGTGACGCTGTTCAGGGGGCTTATAACGCTTGAGAGCTTGTTCACACCGTTATATTCAAAGGTGTTGTCAGCCGGGACCGGCGTGGTCAGCACCGTCATATTGCCTTTTTCATCGTACTGAAACCCGATAACGGAGTAATCCGGATTTTCGATAAGGGTTACCCGGTCAAGCAGATCGTAGCTGTAGCTGGTGGTGCGGCCGAGGGGATCGGCAACGGATTCCAGATTGCCCCGTGAATTGTAGCCATAGGATGCTGTGCGGCTCCCGGATGTGACCGAAGTCATCCGGCCGTAATCGTCATAATCGTATTCAATGGCATTCAGGCCGGTGACCTGGCTCTCGGTTGTCAGCAGAGTGTCGGGGTCGAATATGCTGGTGGCTGTTCTGCTTTCCGGGCTGGTAACCGTGGTGGTGCCGGTGAGGTAATTGCTTTCCACCGTTGTTGCGGCGCCATTCTGGTCAATGGTTGTGGTGGCTGTTTCTGTAAAACTGTCATCATCTTCCTGGTAGGTTTTTGCAAGGCTTACCACATTCATCAAACCCGATGGCATTGCAGTTACTATGGTTTCCGGTATCTTTTGTTTTGATTTGCCGTCGATGGTAAAGGTGGTCTTTGTTGTCACGCTGCAGGACTCCACGGATTCATCGAGGTTTTGATTTTCCAGAACATAGGTCCGGGTATTGCCGCCGGGATAGGTGGTCACGGATTTATAGGAATCGTCTGACACATCGGTATCCAGGTGGGTCGTGGCGTTGTTTTCACCACTGGTAACCGTGGACAATGCAGAGCCGTCGTCATAGGTTTCCTTTTCAAATGTCCAGGTGCCGTTTTCCGGATCCGTGGTGCTGATCACCCTGCCGTTTTCATCAAATGCATGGGTAGAGGTCAGGCTTCTTGGATCGGTCATGTCGGTCATGAGACCGTCACTGGTATAGCCAAAACCGTAACTGCTGCTGTCTTCGAAGAGGATGTCGGTCAGGTTGCCGTCGCCGTCAACGGTCAACTCGGTCTTCTGGCCGAATGGGGCGGTGATTGCCGTCGGATTACCGTCTTCATCCCGGTCAATGGTAATGGTATTACCGAACCGATCCGCGATGGAGGTCAACCGGTTGTCATCATCATAGTTAAAGGTTGTGAGGGTTGTGCCGGTGTGCATATCAACAGTGCTCATATGATAGCCGGCTGATGAGAAGATATGGGCGGTATTGTCTGTTTCACTGACATAATATTCTCCTTCTCCCTCATCAAGGCCTAATGCCTCTGCCAGAGGAGTAGGCTGGACTTTGCGGATTACGTGATTATTCCAATCAGCAATATAAATATTTCCCGAGGCATCAAATGCAAAACCCGATGGATGAGAAAACTTAGCCTCTGTTGCCGGTCCATTATCGCCCGCATAGCCATAGCTGCCTGTACCTGCCACTGTGGTAATAATACCGCTGGTGTCTACTTTGCGGATTACTTCATTATACGCGTCAGCAATATACATATTGCCTGAGGCATCAAATGCAACATCCGATGGCCAAAAAAACTTAGCCTCTGTTGCCGGTCCATTATCGCCCGAATATCCATCACTGCCTGTACCTGCCACTGTGGTAATAATACCGCTGGTGTCTACTTTGCGGATTACGTGATTATATCTGTCAGCAATATACATATTGCCCGAGGCATCAAAAGCAACATCCGTTGGGTAATTGAACTGAGCCTCTGTTGCCGGGCCATTATCGCCCGAATATCCAGCGCTGCCTGTACCTGCCACTGTGGTAATAATACCGCTGGTGTCTACTTTGCGGATTACGTGATTACGGTAATCAGCAATATACATATTTCCCGAGGCATCAAAAGCAACATCCATCGAATTATCTAACTCGGCCTCTGTTGCCGGGCCATTATCGCCCGAATATCCAGCGCTGCCGGTACCTGCCACTGTGGTAATAATACCGCTGGTGTCTACTTTGCGGATTACGTCATTATACCAATCAGCAATATACATATTTCCCGAGGCATCAAAAGCAACATTCCATGGATAATATAACTGAGCCTCTGTTGCCGGGCCATTATCGCCCGAATATCCAGCGCTGCCGGTACCTGCCACTGTGGTAATAATACCGCTGGTGTCTACTTTGCGGATTACGTGATTACCTCTGTCAGCAATATACATATTGCCCGAGGCATCAAAAGCAACACTACATAGACTCTTTAGCTGAGCCTCTTTTGCCGGGCCATTATCGCCCGAATATCCAGCGCTGCCCGTACCTACCACAGTAGTGATCATATTAAGCCCACGAGCCGAGGCCGACTCGGTTGTACCGTTCCCTCTATAGAGCACATCACCCTGAATCAACCGGTGGTGATTTGAAAGGCTCCAGCCATTGCCGAAATTTGTATCCACTTCGCTTAAAAAAGGCACTTTTGAAGATTTCCAGGAAATCACTTCCTGGCGCGCCCCGATAGCTGTGATGCTGTCACCTGCCTGAGAAAAGGCCTGATCAAAGCTATTCCCCGGACTGTAATAGACCGCCCCATAAACAAAACCGATACTGATAGTTCCGGTGATCTCTCCTTCCACCCGGTTGCCCAGCAGGTCCAGGCTGTCCCAGGTAAACTCGACGCTCTGGTTGGCTTCGGCCGGGAGCTCTTCTGAAAAGGTTCTGCCGGCCACTTTCAGCTTTACTATAATTGACTCAAGAGAGTCCGGGATCGTATCGCCACTTGCCGGAATGGTAACCGTATGTCCGTCAAATCCCTCTACTCTGTTGGAGGCGTAGTGCAGTGTGAGGCCTGTTCCAGGAACCGGGATATCTTCATGGAAGGCCCGTTTTTTATTTTCCACGTAAGAGTTCGATTGAGTGCAGTCTTCGTCTTCACAACCTTCATCGGTGGTGGCCTCGTCACCATTAGGAACAGTTGCATCATCCGGTGGGCCATAGGGCCAGTTGCAGTCCCAGGGAGTAAAGTGATAGACCTCGAATCTCCAGAAGGTGCTGTCCGGCTGATAGCGGGTGGTATCGGTGAGGCCGGACACTTCATCGGAATAGCTTCCACTGCCGTCAAGATCATCGGCCACACCATCACCGGTGGCGTCAAGGGCATCAACGGTGCCGTCATAGTCAGTGTCCAGCAACCTGACCACGATCCCATTATCCGAGGGGACCCACTGTGCTTTATCGCGGTCATAGTAACCCACGGGAACGGCGGAGCCCGCATCAAAACCCAGGAAGTTGTCCACCCAGACCGTTACCGCTTTTTCAAAACGTACCCGCTCGGCGCCGTCCGCCTGAAGCTCGGTGCAATAGGTGTAGGCCGAGTTTGCCGGCAATTCGGAGGGCATGGAATCCTGGGTGGTAAACTCTGTTGCACGCACCGTGAAGGCGGTAAGTTGCTGTACGTCGTTGCCGTCTTCATCCTGAAGATAGGCCTGGTTGTCTCCGATGAAAACCATGGTGGCGGTGCGGCTGCCAAAGTCATCGGTGACTTCAGTGGCCGTATGGGTAATGATGGTATCATAGTTTCCGTCAAAAACGACTTCGGTTTCGGCGGTATCCTCGGTCAGCATCTGGACGGCATCGGTGATGGCATAGCCGTTCCATCCGACATCGATCTTACGATGGACCGTGATATAGCCGGATTTTGTGTAGATCACCGTCAGATATCTGCCGCCTTCAACGGGAATGCTAAACGTACCGTCATCATCGGTGACGGCTGTCCCATAATCAAGGTGATCGTGAACGGTGATGGATACATCACTGATGGGATTTCCGGATATATCTTTAACACTGCCGGTGATAATCGAAAAACGATCTTCATCGTAAGCATCAATTGTGGCGTCCTGAGGAGTGACATCGTTGTACTGGGAGCCGAAAGTGCCTTCGGCCTGGTCTTCAGTACTGCCGTAGACATAGACCGTAACCGATGTACTCACTGTGCCGGCTGATCCGGTACAGCTGAGGGTATAGGTGGTGGTGTTTTCCGGCGTGACCGTTTGCGACCCGGATAAATCCACCGAGCCGATACCGTTGTCGATGTTGGCTGAATCAATATTTATCGAACTCCATGTAAGAACAGTTGATTCTCCCGAACTGATGGCTGTAGGAGCCGCAGAAATGGAAACCACGGGCTCTTCTGTGACAGAAACCGTAACGGTGGCAGATGCGGTGCCGCCGGCTCCCGTCGCTGTAACGGTATAGGTGGTGGTGGTCTCCGGTGTGATCTCAAGGGAGCCGTTGAGGTCAACCTCCCCGATATCCGGCGAGATACTGCAGGAAGCCGCGTTTTCAGATGTCCATGAAAGGGTCGCACTTTCTCCCTGAGCGATTAAAGTCGGATTCACCGAAATACTTGCAAGCGGCGGTGGAATGTTAACAGTGATAGAAGTCTCGGCAGAGGCTGTTCCCCCCGGTCCTTCAGCCGTCAGGGTATATGTTGTTGATTCAGTGGGTGAAACAGACAGAGACCCAGCAGGCTCGACCGTTCCGATACCATTGTCAATGGACACTGTATCTGCGTTTTCCACCTCCCATTGCAAGTCGAGGCTCTGCCCGAGATCAATAGTATCCAGGCTAGCTGAAAAATTAACAACCTCAGGTGCGGGAGCCGTATCTCCACCGTCTAATTCTATGGTTATTGACGCATTCTTCTCTCCCACAAAATAGACAAACAGTCTATTTGATTTTTTCAGTTTTACTTTGACTTCAAATGAAGATTCATTGCCCTTAATCAACCGTTTCAAAGGGATAAACCGATGATTGAACACCACCAACCCTCTTTTTATTTTCTCACCGGTTTGCTTCCGGATAATGATGCGCCCATCTTCGACAGGTGCCTGAAGCTGGATACGCTGTAAGGAGAGATGATGGTAATTCCTGGAGAACCAGTTTTTCTCAGTCGCGGAAAAAGATGCCGGGCCGTAAAGTGTCTCAGCATGAACAAAAGATGAAAATGCCATTATTAGGATTATAGCCAGCAAATAAATATTTTTTTTCCGCATGATTGCCCCCTGGGTCTTGGATTTATGATTCTGTGATTTTCACTGAACGGTTGAGAATAGAATACGTGAACAGAACAACAGAATTTAATGACACACAAGAATTATGATTTTTGTCACCATAAAACTTTAAGTATTGGAAATCAAGCGGGAAAACTTAATTTTTAGGAAATTTCAGCAAAAAAAATCCCGGGCAGACATCAGGATGATGCTGCCCGGGATTAAAGTACTATAACGGCTCAAAGGTCCACTTCGACCAAGAGCCCCAAAGGCTGTCTCACTCTTTACGCAACGCCACAGGCTTACCAAGAATTTCCGACCATACCACAGCCTGCTGAAGGGCATGAGCAGGGATACTGGCCCGAACTCCGGGAATTGTTTCCCGGGGTGTTTCTTCCGGCACCGGCGGCGGAGCCGAGGCTTGTTTCTCTTCAAACCGCGGTACCGGCGTTTTGCTCGGTGTCACAAAGGGATGCTCCGGATCATAAAACCCGGGAGTCGGATCTGATGGCCGGTATTCCGGGACCATCTCTTCCTCATTTTCATCCCATTCTTCATCCTGCTCCCGGTCGAAATCTTCCCGGGTCTCAAAAGGGGCATCCCCGTCATCCAGCTGATCCCAGACAGAACCGTCTTTTTGGGCCTGTTCTTTTTTGGCATCCATGGCCTGTTTTTCCAGTTCCCGGACAAAGGTCTGGATCCCCTCACCCAGCTTATCAAAAATAGAGGGATTTTTCTTTTTTTGGGGGAGTGCTGTTTTTTTCTTTTTAGCCTTCCGTTTTAAAATAGAGGGCAGAACAAAGAATATAAACAGCACGATGTATATAATCAGGGTATCAAAATCCATGACACCTCCTTACTATTTCTTGGGATCACTCCCTGCTTCCGGTTTGGCAATCTTATCCCTCATCTTGGTATCTGCAGCAATATTCTGCATCTTATAATAATCCATAATTCCTAGGTTACCGCTTCTAAAGGCATCTGCCATGGCAAGGGGCACCTGGGCTTCCGCTTCAACCACCTTGGCCCGCATTTCCTGAACCCTGGCCTTCATCTCCTGTTCCTGGGCAAAGGCCATGGCCCGTTTTTCCTCAGCCTTGGCCTGGGCGATTTTCTTGTCTGCCTCGGCCCGGTCTGTTTCAAGCTCGGCACCGATGTTCTTTCCAACATCCACGTCGGCAATATCAATGGAGAGGATCTCATAGGCGGTCCCTGAATCCAGGCCCTTGCTCAAAACTGTTTTGGAAATGGTGTCCGGGTTTTCAAGGACTTCCTTGTGAGTGACGGCAGAACCGATGGTGGTTACAATACCTTCACCAACCCTGGCCAGAATAGTCTCTTCACCGGCCCCCCCCACCAGACGGTCGATATTGGCCCGTACCGTAACTCTGGAAAGGGCCTTGAGCTGGATGCCGTCCTTGGCCATGGCAGCCACCAGCGGGGTTTCAATCACCTTGGGATTTACCGACATCTGAACGGCTTCCAGAACATCCCTGCCGGCCAGGTCAATGGCAGCGGCCCGGTTAAAAATAAGCTCAATATTGGCCTTATCAGCCGCAATCAGGGCCTGGATGACCCGGGACACATTACCGCCGGCCAGATAATGGGATTCCAGACTGTCCGTTGAAATTTCGATTCCGGCCTTTACGGCCATGATCTTGGATTCAACAATCATTTTGGAAGGCACCTTCCTGAACCGCATGAAAATAATATTAAACAGGCCGACCTTGGCGCCGGATACCAAGGCCTGGATCCACAGGGATAAATAGGAAAAGATAAAATAAAACACGACCAGACCGATGATTCCTGCAATAATGGGCAGGATATACATAAACTCCATACTCACCTCTCTTTTTAGAAAAAGTTATTAATACTTGGGTTGACTAAATATTTTTTGCTTTATTGAATTCTTGTCACGATTACCTGATTGCCGGTCACCCCGGTAACCTGTATCGGCTCATCCGCCTCAACATACTCTCCGTCCGTTACCACATCTAAGCGACTTCCGTCTATGGCGGCTGTTCCCGAAGGCCGCAACGCCGTAATGGACCGGCCTGTTTTATTCAGATGGGTGGAAAGATCCGGGGCCTGCGAGACCACCCCCTCTTCGGCAGAGAGCTTTTTCTTCAGGGCAAGGGGAGAAACTGCCAAAACTTTCAATCCGCAAAGGAGCAATATGGGAAGCAGGACAATATCTGCGCCTATAAATATAAACAGAGCCGTGGATGAAATGGTTGTATAGGCGAGATATAGGGAATAACCGATCAACCCCATTGCTATAGCAGACAGCAGCCCCATGGACGGAATAAACACCTCGGCCACCACAACCAAAAAGCCCAGGGCTTGGAATACAACAGGAATGAGATAGGCTTTCATTTTGTTTCCTTTATTTTTTCAACAATTACATGGTTTTGTTCAACAGCCGTCACACGGATGGGGCTGCCGGACTCAATAAAATCCCCCTGAGTAAGGGCGTCAATCTTGTTGCCACCGATCCGGATCT
The DNA here is from genome assembly GCA_003354055.1 of Desulfobacteraceae bacterium. The sequence continues at coordinate 12,107 of PIVQ01000127.1, forward strand.
TCCCAGATGGCCGAAGCTGGCTCAGGGCAAACCCTTTTTCACCCGGGCTCACTGCCATGGCCTCTTGGGAGTCTGCATGGGAATCTTCAAGTGTTGCGGAAAGATATGGGCCTTTGACAACCCTGGATATCCCCGGCAAAACAAAGCGTACCATAAAAAGAGAGACCAGAAGCGCCCCTAAAAAACTACCCATGACAAGACCAAAATTTTTAATCATCAACCTGGCCTCCCAGGGCATGGACGGATCCGGCAGGACAAACCCCTGAAAAGAGAGTACCAGACCAACGGCAATGACAAACAGTGCTGTGATACCGGCGATCCCGAATCCGGGCAGGACAAAGACCTCCACACCAAGCAGAAGAAAGCCGATGGTAAGAACCAGAAGTTCCGTATAATCGGCCAGGCCCACCAGGTATTGGTTAAAAAATACCAAACCCAGACAGAGAATACCGATGACACCCGGAATGCCGAACCCGGGGGCTTTTATTTCCGTATATATGGCCCCTATGCCCAGAAGCATGAGAATAGGTAAAATGGGCTGGAGGGTTCGGACAAGGCCTTCGGACCAGGATTCGGAGATCTCCACCCGTTCATAGTCGTCATATCCCAGGAAGGTCAGCGCCTGATCCAGATTTTTAACACTCTGCTTTGAGAACCCAAGATCCAGGGCTTCCTGATCATCCATGGTCAGCAACTCTCCTTTGCCCACTATGGTTTTTTTCTCAGAAACCTGTTTTTTCCGGTCTTCGGACAGGTCATCATATTCGATTTTGTCCATGTACCGGGTTTGGCCGTCCAAAGTAATTCGATAGACTTCCATACCTTTGGTTACCATGGCTTCTGCCAGAACCTCAGGGTAGTTGTTCCGTTTGGCCAGGGTTCGAAACTGGGCCCGAAGAACAGTCTGAGTTTTTTCTCCGGCTTCTTTCTGGCCTTCATTGGTCTGGATAATGGGGGCGCAGTCTCCGATCAGGGTGGCCTCCTTCATAACCAACCTGCCGGAAGCGAGGGCAATAAGGGCTCCTGCCGAAATGGCCCGCTTCTCCACAAAGGCTACAGACCTCTCCTTGGGAATGGCAGAGATGGCTTCTACAATCTCAAAGGCAGAATCCACCCGCCCGCCAAAGGTGTCCATTTTAAACACGATAATGGCGTCCGTGTCATTCTCTATCTCTTTGAGAGAGCGGCGGACATAGGCGGCAAGACCCGGCTCAACCGTACCGGTCACCGGGAGAATATAGACCTTTGGTGTTGATGCCACAGCAA
>PIVQ01000814.1 GCA_003354055.1 Desulfobacteraceae bacterium
GCAGGCAACGGGGCAATATTCAAAAATACCTAACAGGAGAAAGCGATGAAACTCACAGGGGCTCAAATCCTCATTGAAATGATTAAATCCCAGGGAGTAGATACCATTTTCGGGTATCCCGGCGGTGCCACCATTGATATCCATGATGAACTGGATCGACATGATGACCTGCGTCATATCCTTGTCCGTCATGAACAGGGTGCCGTCCACATGGCTGATTCCTATGCCAGGGCCCATAAGACCGTTGGAGTTGCACTTGTTACCTCCGGTCCGGGTGCGACCAATGCGGTTACCGGCATAGCATCTGCCCACTCAGATTCCATTCCCATGGTGGTTTTCACAGGCCAGGTTCCCACCGGCCTCATTGGAAACGATGCCTTCCAGGAAGTTGATATTGTCGGCATCACAAGACCCTGTACCAAACATAACTATCTTGTCAAGGATCCCAACAAGCTTGCCAGTACCATCCAGGAAGCCTTTCACATTGCATGTTCAGGCCGTCCCGGTCCCGTTCTCGTGGATCTTCCAAAGGATGTGGTCCAGGCTCAAATCGAGTTTGATATGCCTGAACCGACCAAAATGAGATCCTATAAGCCCAATTACAAACCCAACAAAAAGCAGATGACCAAAGCATTGAATCTGCTCAAAGACGCCCGGCGTCCTGTTATCTTTGCCGGCGGTGGAGTAATTTCTTCAAAAGCCTCCGAAGAAATTACAAAGATTGCCAAACTGGCCAATATTCCGGTCACAGGTTCTCTCATGGGACTTGGGGCGTTTCCAGGATCCGATCCCCAATGGCTGGGTATGCTTGGCATGCACGGCACCTTCCGTGCCAATATGAGTATCGGCAACAGTGATCTTATCTTTGCAGTTGGTGTCAGGTTTGATGACCGGGTTACCGGTAATATCGAAAAATTTGCCCCAGGTGCGAAAATAATCCAGATTGATATCGACCCGACCTCTATCCACAAAAATATAGAGGTACACTGCCCTATTGTCGGTGACTGCAAAATGGCACTTGCCGATATTCTGGAACTGATGGAAAAAGAGGATCCCAAAGACTTTCAAAATGATCGTGATGCCTGGATGGCGCAGATTTTAGAGTGGAAACAGACCACTCCCCTAAATTACGATCAAAAAGAGGATATCATCAAGCCCCAATATGTGGTTGATAAACTTTACGAAGTTACCGAAGGCAAGGCCCTCGTGACAACTGAAGTAGGTCAGAACCAGATGTGGACCGCCCAATACTACCATTTTGATGAGCCCAACCATTTTATCACCTCAGGCGGTTTAGGGGTCATGGGATTCGGTCTGCCCGCCGCCATCGGTGCCAAGGCAGCACAGCCAGACAAACTTGTGGTTTGTGTAGCCGGTGACGGTTCCATCCAGATGAACTCCCAGGAGTTGATGACCGCAGTGGCATCCAAACTGGATGTAAAAATTGTTATCCTGAACAACCGGTTCCTCGGCATGGTCAGGCAATGGCAGGAATTCTTCTATGATAAGGCTTATGCCGACACAAACATGGAGGACGCACCGGACTTTGTCAAACTGGCCGAGGCCTATGGTGCCAAGGGTTATAGATGTGAAGACCCGGCAAAGGTTGAAGAAACCCTGCGTGAAGGGTTGAATACATCAGGAACCGTGATCATGGAATTTGTTGTTGAACGTGAAGAATCAGTTTACCCCATGGTACCGGCCGGCGGAGCCATCACAGACATGCTTCTGGTTTAGAAAGGACACCTTATGAAAACCAATAGATACATACTCTCGATACTTGTTGATAATGAACCTGGTGTGCTGTCCAGGATTGCCGGCCTTTTTTCCGGACGCGGATTTAACATTGATTCCCTGAGCGTGGCAAAGACAATGGATCCTGATGTCTCCATCATCACCATGGTCACCTATTGTGATGCACAGATCATAGAACAGATCAAGAAACAGCTTCACAAATTGATTAATGTTATTAGAGTTAACGACCTGACTGAGAAAAAATATGTAGAGCGTCAGCTTGCACTGATCAAGGTCCATGCCAAGCCGGAAAAACGGGCTGAAATCATGCGGATCGTTGATATTTTTCGTTCCAAAATTGTTGATGTGGGCCATAACCATTTTGTCATTGAAACTTCGGGTGACAGTGGAAAGATACAGGCCTTTATGTCATTGATGCAGCCCATGGGGATTGTGGAAATTGCCTCTACCGGTGCCATTGCCCTGGGGCGGGAAAACGGGAAGTAGTTATGGAAAAGCCAATGAAAAACAATACTGCAATTCTGTATGACACCACCCTCAGGGACGGGATGCAGGGGGAGAATATATTTTTCTCCCCTGAAGACAAGCTGAAAATTGCCATGCGCCTGGATGATGCGGGTATCCATTATATTGAAGGGGGATGGCCCGGATCCAACCCCGGTGCCCAGGCGTTTTTCGAACTGGTTCGGGACAAGGAATTTGCGCAGGCCAAGATCACGGCGTTCGGATCCACCCGGCGCCAGGGAAAAACTTGCGAAGAGGATGCCAACCTCAAAGCTCTCATCGACTCAGGTGCGCCTGCTGTCACCATTTTCGGTAAAACCTGGGACCTGCATGTGGAATCCATCATGTCCAATACCCTGGAAGAAAACCTGGCCATGATCCGTGAGAGCGTGGCGTTTCTGCTGGATCAGGGCCGGGAGGTCATCTATGATGCCGAACATTTTTACGACGGCTATAAGGCCAACAAAGACTATGCCCTTACTACTCTGGAAGCGGCTGTAAAAGGAGGAACCGGCTGCCTGGTGCTTTGCGACACCAACGGCGGTTGCCTCCCCTGTGATATTGATACCATTACCCGGGAAACCATCGCCCATTTTGAAAATCGCGGGAACCTGGTTTTCGGTATCCATACCCACAATGACTGTGCCATGGCCGTGGCCAATACCGTTAATGCGGTCCATGCCGGCGCCACCATGGTCCAGGGTACCATCAACGGCTACGGGGAACGGTGCGGAAATGCGGATCTTACCGCCATTATTCCCATCCTGTCCCAGAAGATGAACCGGGACTGCATAAGTCCTGATAACCTGACCAAGCTTCAGAACCTGTCCAGGTTTGTCTCTGAGACTGCCAATGTTCCGCCGGTGAGCAGCCGCCCCTTTGTTGGGCAATCAGCCTTTGCCCACAAGGGCGGGGTCCATGTATCCGCC
>PIVQ01001655.1 GCA_003354055.1 Desulfobacteraceae bacterium
AGCCTCGTCCACGTTGTAACCAGTCGGACGGCCGTAGGAGTCGTAGGAACGGGCAAGGTCGAATGACGCAAGCTGGGTTTCGTTGGTCAACAGTAGCGTATCGCTATAGGCAAAGGTGTTGGTGCCGGAGGCATCGACGACCTGCGTTTTTTGTCCGAGGCGATTGTAGGTAAGGGAAACAGGGGGCGTGTCATCAGAATAAACGTTGCTGATGAGCTGGCCGATCGAATCATACGAATAGGTTGTCGTAATGCCGCGCGCCCATGTGCGAGTGGCTAACTTTCCGTCTGCAGTGTAGGTGTAGGACGGGCCGTTGACGGACGCATCCAGTTTGTTGGTGACAAGACCGGTGGCATCGTCGAAGAGCCACTGCGTGCGATCCCATCCGTTTGTAGCTCCGCGCAGGGTGTAGAGATCGATCATGCGTCCGAAATCATCATAGTCGTATTGGATCGGATACTGCGATGAACCGCCAACACCAATGATCTGACCGCGATCGTTGTATTCGTAGAGTATGGTTTCATCCACCGCGTTCGTTTCAGCCGTTTTGAGGCCGGTGCCAGAATCGTATGCAACCCAAGTTCGGTTGGAGGCGGCATCCTCTGTCCAGTTCACTTGCCCGAGATCGTTGTAATGAAGGGTCGAACCAATCGACCGCTCCCCGCCGGCGCTATCGCTGCTGATGCCGATGCGACGGGTGAGTGCATCATACTGATAATCAGTTATTACACCGGTTTTTGAAGTAGTTGATTGAAGCCTGCGGTTGACGG
>PIVQ01000815.1 GCA_003354055.1 Desulfobacteraceae bacterium
CCGATAAGCCAGCCGTAACCCAGGGCCTTTGACCAGTATTTCCGGTTGTTGGAAAAAAACAACAGGGCAAAAAGCAACATCATAGCGGTAAAGGGGCGCCAATGAAGTTCATGGGGGTAAAACCCGAAAATGACGAATCGAAAGTTTTTTGCAACCACTGACCAGCAGGCCCCGTCACCTGCTTTACATCCCTCCCCGGCAGTAAACCAGGAGGCGTCGATAAAGGCCCATTGGATAAAAGGAGGAATAAATCGGATCAGAAAAATCAATACAACAATGGTGATAAGAGAGTTAAATATCCCGTTGAAAAGGTTTTCCTTGAGCCAGCCGATGGCACCCCGTCGGTTTGCCGGTGGGGTGATACTTTTGATATACTCATGGTCTATGGATACAATAGCCATATTATCTTTCCACTAGTTTAGATTTTTTATTATACCAGTTCATGAACAAAGAGGTTGAAATACTGAACACGAGATAACATCCCATGATCAACCCCACTCCTTCGATGGATTGTCCGGTCTGGTTGATGGTGGTATTGGCAACGGAAACAAAATCCGGAAATCCGATGGCAATGGCCAAAGACGAGTTCTTGGTCAGATTAAGCATCTGGCTGGTCAGGGGCGGAATGATTACCCGCAACGCCTGGGGCAGAATGACCAGATTCAGGATCTGGCCTTTTTTAAGCCCGATGGACATGGCAGCTTCGCTCTGCCCCCGGCTGACCGCCTGGATGCCGGCCCTTACCGCCTCTGCCACAAATGCTGAAGTATAGATGACAAGGCCTAAAAGTAAGGCAATGAATTCAGGGGACAGCATGAGTCCACCCTGGAAGTTAAACCCCTTAAGTGCAGGCACATCCATCTGGGTGGGGGCACCGAAAAGAGCCCAGACCGCCAGAGGCAGACCCAGGCAGAGACTCACGGATGTCCAGAGTACAGGAAAGTCTTCACCGGTTGTCTCTTTGCGTCTTTTGGCCCATTTTCGGATGCCATAGGCAAGACCTAAGCCGATGACAAAGGCTAATAGCATGTAACCGTGTGCCGGGTGGGCCGCAGGAATTCCAAAAGTCAGGCCCCTGTTACAGATAAAAAGGCCTGCAAAAGGATTTAATGCCTGCTTTGGGGATGGAAAGGACTCATAAAAAAGAGCATACCAGAAGAAAAGTTGCAGGAGAATAGGGATATTCTGCATCACTTCGATGTAGATTATGGCAAGTTTTTGTACAAGCCAGTTGGTCGACAGGCGGGCCACCCCCACAAATACACCGATGAGCAGGCTTAGTATGATACCGATAAAACTGACTTTCAATGTATTTAAAACGCCAACCATAAGGGCTCTGCCATAGGAATCCGCTGCAGAATATTCAATCACGCTTTCGCCGATTTCAAAGGCCGCCTCATTGTCAAGGAATCCAAACCCGGAAGAAATATTCTGTTTTTCAAGATTGGTCAGGGTGTTGCTCACCAGATACCAGGCTAAAAGCCCCACCATCAGTACGGTAAGCACCTGATAGGCAATGGCCCGTTTATCCGGATCCAGCCAGAATGGAACTTTTTCTTCTGAAATACTATTTTTCATGTTTTTTGGATGCTCAAATTGGTACAAACGGTGTCTGCCAGGTCGGCAGACACCGTTCGGGAGGTTAAAAACTATCTGATGGGAGAAGCGTACATCAGGCCGCCGTCAGTCCAAAGGGCATTGAGACCGCGCTGAAGTGCAAGGGGAGTATCCGGACCAATGTTCGTATCAAAAATTTCGCCGTAGTTACCAACCTGTTTAATGATGTTATAGGCCCATTTGTCATCCAGGCCCAACTGTTCGCCCATACCGGGGGTTACGCCCAAAAAGCGTTTGATACCGGGGTTGGCTGTTTTCATCATTTTATCAACATTTTTAGAGGTAATGCCGAATTCTTCAGCCTGGATCATGGCCATAACTGTCCAGTTTACAATATCATACCACTGGTCATCGCCATGCCTTACAACAGGGGCCAGGGGCTCTTTGGAGATGATTTCAGGCAGCAGTTCATAGTCATCCGGAGTGGGAGCAACAGATCTCTGGGCTGCCAGCTGGGAAGCATCAGAGGTCAGTACGTCGCAACGTCCTGCAAAAAAGGCTTTGTTCAGTTCAGCTGTGTTTTCAATAACAACCGGAGACCATTTCATACCGTTGGTTCTGAAGTAATCAGCTGCATTCATCTCTGTGGTGGTACCGGGGAGAACGCATACAGTTGCGCCGTCCAGTTCTTTGGCACTTTTTACGCCCAGTTTCTTGGAGATCAGGAAACCCTGGCCGTCATAATAGTTGACCTGGGCAAAGTTGAGACCGGACTTGGTCTCTCTGGAAAGGGTCTGGGTGGTATTTCTGCAGAGTACGTCAATCTCTTTGGACTGAAGGGCCGGAAGACGCTGTACAGCCGTCAACGCGGAAAATTTAACCTTGGAAGCATCGCCGAAAACGGCAGCTGCCACAGCTTTCGCCGTATCAACATCCAGGCCTTTCCATTCACCTTTGTCATCGGGCATACTAAAACCAAAAACGCTGCCGTTTACTCCGGCTTTGATAAACCCGCGGGATTTAACTTCATCCAGGGTGCCGGCAAATGCCAGCGATGCCATGGCCAGAACAGTGATACAACTAACTAAGATTTTTAACATTTTCATAGAGACTCCCCTCCTGATAATAAGTAATTAAACCGTGATGTAATTTACGAAACCTTTGCCACTATTAGCACAACAGGGCAAATTTTCAAGGAGTTTTCCAGAATGGTTTGATTTTTATACCTGGATTTTTAAATGGGGTTTCATTTTTGTCAATAATTATTGTAGGGATTCTCTGCATTTTTGGTAAAAAAAATGTAAATATCGGGTGCCGTCTTGCAGGATCTTTTTGAATTGATTACATCAAATGGTCATGAGTAAACTCAAATTTTTCAGTTTCCGAGAACCGGTCAATGCCATCTCCCACGGAGCTGGTGCTGTGGGCTCCATTGCCGCCTTAACCCTTATGGTTGTCTTTGCCGCCATGCGTGCTGAGGTTTGGCATGTGGTTTCTTTTTCCATTTTCGGAACCACCCTGATTCTCATGTATACCTCAAGCTTTCTTTACCATGCCCTGCGAATTTCCGAAAAAGCCCTGGTGAATTTTCGCCGCGTCGACCATATCATGATTTT
>PIVQ01001656.1 GCA_003354055.1 Desulfobacteraceae bacterium
TCAAGGTCATTTAGAAGTTGTTAAGTTTTTAATACAAAATGGTGCTAATGTTAATATATCAACGAATAAAGCAACACCTTTACATATGGCTTCAGATCAAGGTCATTTAGAAGTTGTTAAGTTTTTAATACAAAATGGTGCTAATGTTAATATATCAACGAATAAAGCAACACCTTTACATATGGCTTCAGATCAAGGTCATTTAGATATTGTTAAGTATTTAATTGAACATAACACAGATGTTAATAAATCACATGATGATGGAACAACACCTTTATACGTTGCTTCATATAAAGGGCATTTTGAAGTTGTTAAGTATTTAATTGAACATAATGTGGATGTTAATAAATCACGTAATGGTGTAACACCGTTGTATATTGCTTTAGATAAAGGTCATTTAGATATTGTTAAGTATTTAATTGAACATAACGCAGATGTTAATAAATCACGTGATGATAATGGAACAACACCTTTATATATGGCTTCATATAAAGGTCATTTAGAAGTTGTTAAGTTATTATTGAAAAATGGTGTGGATATTAATAAATCACACGATGATGGAACAACACCTTTACGTATAGCTTCACGAGAAGGTCATTTAGATATTGTTGAATTATTTAATAATTATAATAAACAAATTGATAAATTTAACTTACAAAAAAATAATGATAATATTATTAATATAATGGAAATATATGATATATTACAACCAAAAATAAAAGAAAAACATATCATTAAAAAAATATTATCTATGAAATATGATATGGA
>PIVQ01001657.1 GCA_003354055.1 Desulfobacteraceae bacterium
CGTTACAAAATAACTTGATCTAAATTATTTCCAAAACCCCTTAAATGGGTATTTTTACAAAAGACCCCAACTGGGTATTTTGAAAACAAAAGATCAAGTAATTTTGGAGCCGATCCTTAGATGATAATTGAAACAGAATACTATGTGTTAAAGACGTATTCCAACCTGCTCTATGTCCGGTCCTTTTTATCCTGGGATGAGCGGGTTACAAAAGCGTTTGGCAATGATGTTAAAAAGACTGTTTTAAAGCACTATCAGGGCAAAGCATGGGCGATTCTCCATGACAGCAGGGAATGGAAACTTGGCACACCTGAAATGGAACCCATAATTGCACGCATGATGACCACGGGAATAACAGGTACCCTCACTCATCATGCCCTTGTGATCGGACACTCTGAGCTTAGAAAATGGCAGTCTGAAAAGATGTTCAAAGATATAAAAGATTATGAGGCACAGACTTTCGAAAGTATGCAAGATGCTGAAGAATGGCTCGTATCGTTCGGTTATCACGAGGCAAAAGGCCTAAGCGAAGAACGTTAGGTTCTTAAAACAAATCAACCCATCCTGAGGCAAACCATATTCGTTCGCCATATATTCATAAATTCTCCGGCGACGAGCCGAGCCCAATAAACCTCGGCCGCCGAAAGCACCAGATTCCTTGATTCCCCGGCCCATATATGATTAAATCGAATTTTTAAATATGATTCCCAATAAAACGAGCTGATTTTCACACAGACAGCAACCATAGGGACATCAACGATTGACTT
>PIVQ01001658.1 GCA_003354055.1 Desulfobacteraceae bacterium
TTAAGGGCCTGAAAATGAGAATCCCGGGACTTGGCGGCAAGGTCCTTGCCAAGGCAGGCGGAAATGCGGTTCTGGTTGCCGGTGGCGAAATCTACACCAATCTGGACCGCGGGGTTATTGATGCCACGGAATGGGTAGGCCCCTTCCATGATTTGAAAATGGGTTTTTACAAGGCTGCCAAGTTCTATTATTATCCTGGCTGGCACGAGGCTGGAACCGCTCTGGAAGCCATGGTAAATCTGGATGCCTGGAACAAACTGCCTGATGATCTTAAAGCCATTGTCGAAGCGGCTGCTTATAAGTGCAACATGTGGATGCTCTCGGAATTTGAAGCCAAAAATAACGGTGCGCTTCAGGAACTGATCACCAAGCACAACGTTCAGCTCAAACAATTCCCGGAACCGGTTCTCAAAGAGCTGAAAAAACTGGCCAAGGAAGTCCTTGAAGAAGTGGCTGCGGGAGATGCCATGAGCAAGAAAGTATACGACTCCTTCATGAAATTCCAGGAAACTATCTTTGACTGGAACAAGATTACAGAAGAACAATATCAACAGTTTAAATACCTTTAAACTGTAGGTAAGTTAAAAATAGAAAAGGGGCTGAACGCGAAAGCGTTCAGCCCCTTTTTTTATCTGTTAATAATCCCAGGGCTTATAAAATAGTGCGGGGCAGCCAGGTAACCGCCTCCGGAAACAGGCAGATAATACCCAGACCGATGATCTGGATGATAACGAAAGGTATAATACCTTTATAGATATCCATGGTT
>PIVQ01000128.1 GCA_003354055.1 Desulfobacteraceae bacterium
AGAACCTGTGAGGCAATCTGCTCTTCTTTTAACAGGCCGATAAAAAAAGATGGAAAATCAATTCCAGGGTTTGGTAATCCGTATTATTCCAATATAAAAGTCTATAATTATAATCCTGACGCTGATGTTCCTGTGGTATGTGCTTTATGTAATGATACTCCCTGCATTCAGGCATGCCCTGTACCCGAAGACCCGGCCACAAAAAACAAAGCATTGTTCACAGATACCAGAACCCATGCAATTAAAAATGACCCTCTTAGGTGTGTAGGCTGTGGCAGTTGCAAAGAAGCCTGTGAAAGTAAGGGTGCTGGTATTATCAGCCTGAATCAGGTCACCAGCATGCCCGAAGGGATATGCACCTTATGTAATGGTGACCCCAAGTGCATTAAATATTGTCCCTATGATGCCCTGACATTTGAGAAAAAACCGGCACATTATAAATTTGACAGAATGTCCAAAGATGAAATTGCAAAAGAATTAATCAAACACTACTACATGGTATAAATTGAGGAGACAACTATGAAATCAGAACATTTCGGTTACTATGGTGTAATTTTAAATATAAATTTAACAACAGGTAATATTTCTAAAAGTAAGCTTGCTTCTGAAGATATTGAAAACTATATCGGTGGTCGCGGACTTGGCATGAAACTTTTATGGGATCATATTGAAGACCCAGGAATCGACCCTCTTTCCGGAAAAAATCCATTAATATTTCTGCCCGGGCCATTTTCAGGGTTGCCCATACCATCTGTCTCACGAACCTGTGTGGTAAGCAAATCTCCCTGCACATCACCCATGCAGTCAGAATATTCCCATGCTTCAACTGTGAGCTATTCCAATTTCGGCGGATTTTTCGGCCCGGAAATCAAGTTTGCAGGATATGATGGAATTATAATTAAAGGCAAATCACCAACCCCGGTCTATATACAGATTGACAATGACAAAGTTGAAATAAAAGATGCATCACATTATTGGGGAATGGGAACAGATGATTTTGATAAACTTTTTTCAAAAGATCTAAAAGACAAAAAATACCGCACCTGTTATATCGGCCCTGCAGGCGAAAACCTTGTACCCTATGCCAGTATCATGCATACCGCAGCAAGGGCAGCCGGCCGGGGTGTCGGTTGTATAATGGGTTCTAAAAACCTCAAGGCAATTGCAGTCAAAGGGTCTGGTCTGCCAGAAATTGCTGATCATCAAATGCTGTTGAAAAAAACAGAAGACACCCGCAACTATTTTAAGGGGTTTTCCAGGGGAAAAATACTTTCTTATCTTTTTCGCACCAATGGAACAGCTTTTTTACTCGAAAAAAAGAGCAACAATGGGGTGATGGCTGTAAAAAACTTCAGGGAAGGGACGTTTTCACAAATCGATCGAATCAGTGCAGATGCAGCCAAAGAAAAGCTCTGGATCAGAGATTATGCATGTTATTGCTGCCCTCTGGCCTGTAAAAAAAGTGGTGTTGTAAAAAAAGGGCCCCACAAAGGCCTGATGGTTCATGACGGCCCGGAATATGAAACCGGAACCATGCTTGGGGCAAACCTGTTAATATCTGACCTGGAAGGGATCATGAAATTGATATATGACGGGGATGATTATGGGATGGATATTATTTCTGTGGGCAATGTCCTGGGTTTTTTAATGGAAGCAAATGATAACAGAATTATTGATAAAAACCACCTGGATGGTATTGATTTGACCTGGGGAAACGTTGAAGCATCAATAAAAATGTTGAAAAAAATAGCAAACAGAGATGGGATAGGAAATCTTGCCTCCCAAGGAGTCAAAGCATTATCCAAACAAATGGGAATCAACTCAAATTATGCCATGCATGTAAAAGGATTGGAACTTGCCGCCCATAATGTCCAGGCAAACCCGTTAAAAGGACTTTGTTACGCAACATCCAACAGAGGGGCATGCCATCAGAACGGCGAGACAATAAAACAACAAAACTTCAGAACAGTCATTGATTCTGTGGGGATTTGCAGGTTTGCCTGTACAAGCCCGCTTGGACTCAGCATGAAAAAACTGGCACAATTATTAGAAAGTATAACCGGTATTAAAAGGACAGCAGATGATCTTTTCTTGATTGGGGAGAGAATATTTAACCTTGAAAAGATGTTTAACTTTAGAGAAGGATTCAGGCGCCGGGATGACAATCTCCCTGAAAGGTTTTTTAATGATGCTTTAACTAAAGGCTCTGAAAAAGGAGCTGTACTTGATAAAAAAGAATTTACCACAATGCTGTCAGAATACTATCAGGGAAGGAACTGGGACATTGAAAGTTCAAAACCCAAAAAAGCAAAACTTGCACAACTGGGCTTAGAATTTACAGAATTCTAATAGCAAGGGAGAAAAGGGATCGCGTCTACGTTTGGCTCTTGATGGAAAATTCAACAATCAACATGCACCGGGTTTCACCGGTGATGTTGGTGGTTCAAGGAATGACTCATTCTCAAGATTAATTATCCTTGTGGGAACTGTAATAAGACGTTTAGAATATCAATGATATCAGTTTAAAACTTGATTGAATTTTTCCATTGATCTCGGGTTCGAGGACCCCAGTCAGTGCCTTTAACCTTTCTTGATCATCTTTGCCTGCAAGGGGCCGTGACCAGGCCATTGGATCTGCCAGTCGTGTTTTTGTGCCACCCGGGAAATTGTAAAATTTTAGGACAAATCTGTATCTATGAAATTTGCCAATACTGGCATTGTTCCTGGGTACCTTAGTTGCAAATAGACCGTGGCTATGGGATTCGGGCTATCGTCTGTTCTTTATAATTTTACCGATCTGCTCAATGGCCTGTTCCGACTTTTTATTCCAGAATCCGCCGTATCCGATTCTGATATAGTGGTTGTATTTTTCAAGTCCGGAGCACAGGAATCCGGGCAGGATGGAGATGCCTTTTTCCCTGGCCTTGTAATATACGTCACTGCCGCTGATATTTTCGGGAAGCTCAATCCATACGGATAGTCCGCCTTTGGGGGTGGTTAATTTAATTGTATCAGGAAAGTGCCGGAGAATGGCAGCCGAACAATAAGTGTACTGAAGGCTGAATATTTTTCTCAGTTGTCGTAAATGACGGGGAAAGCCTCCCGCTTTCAGGTAATCCGCAATCACCGTTTGATTTAATGTCGGGGAAATCAGGGATCTGTTCAGCTTCATCCTTATGATTTTTTCCCTGAAACGCCCCGGAAGAACCCATCCTACCCTCAGCCCGGGGGCAAGTGTTTTGGAAAACGAGGAGCAATACATCACATTACCCCGGGTATCCCATTTTTTTAAGGGCATTGGTCTTACGCCTTGAAAGTACAATTCACCGTAAATGTCATTTTCAATAATGGGAATCTCTTCTTCCCCAAGCAGTTCCGCCAGCTTTTCCTTGTGAGTATCCGGCATCGTAAAGCCAAGGGGATTCTGGAAGTTGGGATTTACAATACAGGCTGAGACAGTTTCTTTTTTCAAGATAATTTCAACTGCCGCCAGATCAATACCGCTTTTCGGGTCTGTGGGAACCTCCAGGGCAAAAATGTGAGAATCCTTTAAAGTCTGCCTGAGCCAGGGATCAATAGGGGATTCCGTTATGACGATATCTCCTTGGCTGCAGACGGCTTTTAAACAGAGGCTCAGGGCTTCGGTACATCCGTTTGTAATCACAATCTCCTCCCTGGAAATTGAAGGGACAAAAGGAAACAGGAGGTTGGATATCTGGTTTCTCAGCAGGGCATTTCCCTGGGGATGACCGTAGCCGGCAATTACCTCGGGTATCTTTTGGGGAGGAATGGACTTTAAATGTTTATGAAGCTGTTTAAAGGGCAGATACTCAGGTGCAACCGCCACGCCGCCGAGCTTGAGCACGTCCGGATTTCCCATGTCCCGGGTCAGCTCATGGATAAGATCGTCAAGGGTGACTTTCCGGGGGATCATTTCATGGGGTGTCATGACCGGAGATTCAGGCCGGGCCTGAAGACGGGCCTTGAGGAAATATCCTGATCGCTGTCTGGGCTCAACAATTCCGCGTTTTTCAAGTTCCACATAGGCCTGGAATACCGTTGTCATGCTGTAGCCGGTTTGACGGTGTAGGGTCCTGAGGGACGGCAGCTTCTCAGACAGTTTAAACGTTCCGTTCTCTATCTGGTGCTGAATTTTATCCGCCAGATCAATGTATTGGAATTTCCCATGTTTATTTTTCATGATCATCTGCTCTGTTTTTTTTTGAGATCGTCTGCGTCTGTTATTTAATTATCCCTTAAGTATAATATTTAACATAAGATTTCCACCAATAACTCGTGGGGTGAATTATGGCAAATAACAGGTCAACTAACAGGTTACACATTATTAAGTATATCTTTTCGGATGAAGAATCCCGGCTTGGAAGAACCGATTATTGGAATTTAGTCTTTCTGCCCGGCAAACCCCTGCTGAGCCGGGCCTGTCTTGAACTATTGAAAATAGGGAGTTGTCTGTTGATGGCAATTGCCGCAGGTTTTGCCCTGTCTCAATTGTGAGAACCGGGACTAAGGGGGGATTTTATTCGTATTGGGGCATTCGCTTTCCGGAATTGTCGTAAACCTCTCCTTTGCCGTTTCTGTGATACCCTCCGGCATCCCAGCTATGGTACTCCTGTTCAGGGCCGGAGTCGTACTGGGGCATTGAATTGCCCTGATTGTCATAGACTTTTCCCTGACTGTTCATATGATAGCCGCCTGCCTCCCAGCTGTGAAATGAATTATCATTTGCAATATAAACAGGGTCAAGTACCCAGTTACAGATAAACTGTCCATAGGCGTTATATCCGCACTGGTTTTGATCGTCAGCTGCAAAAGAAATTGAGAAAAATGCCAGAGTCAACGCTGCAGATAAAAGAGCAACCAAAGTTTTCATTTCTATATACACCCCCTGAGTTTATATCATCGTATGTCCAGGAAAACGACTCAATCAATTATATCCTTAGGACAGACCCTGCCATTTAACAGAAAATAAGAGAATACATGAATTGGAAGGTTTGGGAAATGATAAAAACAGAAAATCGACGGGTGGGTTTTTTTGTCAGTAAAGATCGGAAAATAGGTCCCACTGCACCATTCACTTTCTATTTTTTGCTTTTTTATCGGATTTGATGTAATTTATAGGAATTCGGTGACGGTAAAATTCGTAAACATACCTGCAGCAGGAAATCCTCACCAGTACATATTCTTACAGATGAACAGGTTAAGACAATGAGATTATTTCAAATTTTCAATCACATACTGCGTACCCCGTTGCTGCGGTATTTTTTAATCACAGGGGTGATCGTCTCCATTGTATTTCCCATGTTTACGGTTCTTTTTATTATTCCATCCATCAGCGGTCAGCTTACCAAGAACACAGAGGATGATGCCGTGAGAACTGCATCATATCTGGAGCATCTTCTCATTGCACCAAACCGGGGACTTACGGAAGATCTTTTCACCGATGACACCATCGCCGCGTTGGAAGAGTTAAAACATAGCTTCCAACTGGAAAAGCTCAAGGTTTTTTCAGCGCAGGGCGACATCCTTTTTTCCACGGATCCGGCGGATATCGGTAAAAGAAATGAACATGACTACTTTTATACGATTGTCGCCAAAGGGAATGTTTACTCCAAGGTGGTTCAAAAAAATTCAAAAACCATGGAGGGCCGCATCCTGGACTTCGATGTGGTTGAAACCTATGTGCCGGTTTTAATCAATGGCAGGTTTGGCGGGGCCTTTGAGATATATTATGATATCACAGACAGGAAATCCAACCTGGAGCGTTTATTGGGGCTTATTTACTTTGTTTTACTTTCCATTGATGTGATTCTCATGGTGTCTGTTGTCTTTGTATTATTCAAGGCAAGCAGTAATATTCTCAAGCGTGAGCAGGTGGAAATAGCACTTCAAAAAAGCCGTGATGAGTTAGAGATTAAAGTGAGTGAGCGAACCTGCGACCTTAAGCAATCCAATGAAAAACTGACCTGCGAAATAAAAGAACGGATGCAGATTCAGATGGCACTCCAGGAAAGCGAGGAGCGGTTCCGGAGCATTAGTGATTCTGCCCAGGATGCCATTATAATGATGGATGAAAACGGTGCTATTATTTATTGGAACAAGGCATCGGAAAAGATTTTTCAGTACGGGAATGATGAGGCCCTTAACAAAGATCTCCACTCTCTTATTGCCCCCAAAGAATATCGTGACCGCTTTCAAAAGGCGTTTGGGAAATTTTTAAAAACCGGTCGGGGAAATGCCATAGGCCGTACCATTGAGGTCGTGGCAATGCGGAAAGACGGGCAGGAATTCCCTGTTGAATTATCTCTGTCAGCCGTAAAAATAAAAGGTGAATGGAATGCCATTGGAATTGTCAGAGATATTTCCGACAGAGTTGCTGCCATTGCGGAAAAGGAGAAAACCCAGGCCCGGCTGCTGCAGTCCCAGAAGATGGAATCCATTGGCAATCTTGCCGGCGGTATTGCCCATGACTTTAATAATATCCTTTTTTCCATCCTGGGGTTTACAGAACTCGGACTTAAATCGGTGACACCGGGTACTCGGTTGGAAAATGATTTGCAGGAGGTCTATGGCGCTGCAAAACGGGCCAAAGATCTTGTGTGGCAGATTTTAACGTTTGCACGGCAGTCCGAGGATAAAGTAAAATCCATTCAGGCGCATACCATCATCAAAGAGGTGCTCAAATTTATACGTTCATCAATTCCGACAACCGTTGAAATCAAGCAGACCATAGATAGCCACTCTTTTATTAACGGGAACCCGACTCAGGTTCATCAGATCATGATGAATCTGTGCACCAACGCTGCCCACGCAATGGAGGATGGGGGCGGGGTGCTTGACGTCCGTGTCTCTGATATTACCGTTGACAACACCTCTATCCTGTTTAAAGAAGGGATGGCACCCGGAGATTATATGGAGATAAAGATATCGGATACAGGTGCCGGGATTCCTCCGGAAACAATCGGGTCCATTTTTGAGCCTTATTTTACAACCAAGGGTAAAGGAGAAGGGACAGGCATGGGGCTTGCCATTGTTCATGGCATTGTTGAAAGCCATAAGGGGAACATCCTTGTTGAAAGTGAATCGGGGCAGGGAACGGTTTTCAGGATCTGTTTACCGATCACCGAAAAAGATGAGCCGCAGCCATCATACGAACCAAAGGAACTGCCTTCGGGGACAGAGAGGATTTTATTTGTTGATGATGAGCCCCCTATTATCAAGATGGGCAACCGGATTTTAGGAGATCTCGGGTATTCGATAACAACACAAACCAGCAGTGTTGAGGCCCTGGCACTGTTCCGCTCCGATCCTGCAGCGTTTGATCTACTCATCACCGATATGACCATGCCGGAGATGACCGGTGATGTCCTGGCGTCAGAAGTGATGGCCATAAGGCCTGATCTGCCGGTTATTCTGTGTACCGGCTACAGTAAAAACATTTCAGAAAAATCTGTTGCAAAGATCGGAATTCATGCATTAATTCATAAACCCATTACCAGGGAAAATCTGGCCGGAATGATCCGGAAGGTTCTTGATGAAGCCAAATCCAACTCCCCCGCCTCATCGCCTGAATTTTAAAATCAAAACAAAGGTCTATTGTTTAGCAGCAGTAGTAAATCCACAACGGCGCTTCTCAATTTTTTGGGTTGCTATATGCACCGGCAGGCATATAATAAGATTTTTCCAGGATAACCGTAAATATATCAAACAGGTTTAACAGGTGGTTGTGATCTAAAATGAGCTCAATACAGGAAGTAGCCCCGGGTATTTTCAGGATAATTCAGACCATCAACCGGTTTAAATTCTCAGTTAATGTTTATGTGATCGCAGGACATGACGGTCTGGTGTTTGATTCCGGATTCGGCAGCAGGCGGGCCGGTAATGCGCTTGTAAAAGGCATTGACCGGATTTCAGACTTGTCCAGAGATCGGGGGCGGCCGGGGCAAAGGTTCAGAGTTTCCAGGGCAATTGCAAGTCATGGGCATTGGGACCATTTCTCCGGTCTGGCACATCTACAGACCCGGCTGGGGCTTGCGATCCTTGCCACTGAAAATCAGGCCCTGAAATTCGGCGCAAAAGAAAACTATAAGCATTTTTTCTGGGAAGAGCGGAAAATGTTTGAGTCGCAGGTGCCGGGATCAGATAATTCCGGGCGCAGGATCCGGAATCATTTGATCAATGAGCTGCTTATAAAACTGTTCAGAATCCGGTTTATTCCCGGGGAAATAATCCCTGTCCGTGACCATCAAAGGCTTTCAATCAATGGACAGCCCTGGGAAGTCATCCCGGCACCGGGACATTGCGATGATGATATTGTCCTGTTTAACCGTGCAACGGGTGTTCTGCTTGGAGGCGATCTCGTACTGAGATCTGTGACCACCTGGCTGGGGCCGATGAAATCAGATCTTGCCCTTTATCTCAAAAGCCTTGAACGCATTAAGCAGTTACCCGGCCTGAATCTGATCCTGCCGGCCCACGGCAGCCCCATAATCAATCCTGGTGAGCGGATTCAAGAGGCCATTGATCACAGGAAAAAAAGGACGGACGAGGTGTGGCAATTGGTTCTGGCCTCAAGAGGCAAAGGCCTTTCCTTTGAAGAAATTTACGGCAGGATTTATCCTGGAAAACAATTTCAGCGGGGCCTGTTCGGCGGCTGGATTGTGGTGACCCTGAAATATCTTCTGGACAGGGGAGATATTGCCTTGGTTAATAAGGGCAGGAAGACCATATTTTTACCCGGTTGATGACAGGGCGTTCCCAACCTCATAAAAATCTGATAGCTTATCA
Source organism: Desulfobacteraceae bacterium (assembly GCA_003354055.1). The sequence goes on from PIVQ01000128.1 coordinate 8,806, forward strand.
ATAGGCAGACGATAATATGAACCGAATAAGGCCGGGAGCGATGTTTCAAACCTATTCCATTGCTGATTTTCTGAATCAGCCGGAAAAGAAGACAGATTTTTATGTGGGGCGGTTTGAAACCATGGCCGATCCGGAAGATCTTGATTATCCCCATAAACATGATTTCTACGAAATCCTTTTTGTTGAGCAGGGCAACACCAGGCAGACCATTGATTACCAGGAGTTTGATATCCGCGCCGGTCATTTTTTTGTTATCTCACCCCATTGTCTTCACATGTTTGAAGACTGGGATGAGATTCAAGGGTATTGCCTGATGTTTACCGAGGATTTTTTACTCAATCAGATCCAGAATAAATCCTTCTTATTTGAGCAGGCCTTTCTTGACGGAATTTATACCAGACCCTGCCTGGATCTTGGACCTGCGATGTCTGCCACGGCAAAATCCTTGTTTGATCTTCTCATTCCAGAATTCAACCGGACCGATGCCCAACCCGATACCCTGGCCAGCCTGCTCTTTGTCCTTCTCAAACAGGTACAGCGCGAAATTCGTCTTGTCCATGGTCTGTCATTTAATCAAAACCAGGTGGCGTTGATGAGCCGGTTTGTCAAACTTCTGGAGGCCCATTTTCACGAGCCCATGACCGCAAAAGAGTATGCCCGGCATCTGGGTATTACTGCCCATCATCTTAACTTAAAAGCAAAGCAGTTAACCCTGAAAACCACCACCGAACTCATCCAGGAAAGGAAGATTCTGGAGGCTAAGCGCCTGCTGACATTCACAGATGACCCTGTGTCGGATATTGCCTGGGCCATCGGTTTTCAGGACAGCCCGTATTTTAACCGCGTATTTAAAAAGTTTACAGGCCTCTCTCCTTTGACATTTCGTACAATGTCCGAAAAGTACAAATAAACCCTTCAATCTTTCTAACGCCCCTGTCCCGGATTCATCTATATTCTCATTTAAACAACCTAATTTAGCAAAGGTAATAAAAATGAAATTTGTTATGGTATGCAGTCTGGTTTCTTTTCTGACTCTGGCAGTATTCTGCCAGGCCGGAACGTCAAAAATGGATAATATTCATGCTTACACCATGGAGAAAATAACCTTCAAAAGCCAGGGGGTTGATATTGTCGGCAACCTCTTTATCCCGGCTGGAATTGATTCCGGCAATAAAGCACCGGCAGTCACGATTGTGGGGCCCGTGGCCTTTGTCAAAGAACAGGCCCCTCTTCAATATGCCACCCGCCTTGCGCAAAACGGGTATGTGGCATTGATCTTTGATCCAAGATTTCACGGGGAGAGCGGGGGAGATCCCCGGCGGTTTGAAAGCGGCCGGGAAAAGACCCGAGATCTTTTGGCCTCTATTGATTATTTGACCAGCCGGCCTGAGGTGGAGCCTGCCGGAATTAATATGCTGGGCATCTGTCAGGGTATCAACTGGGCCATTGAAGCGTCCATTCAGGACAGCCGAATTGTAAGAACCGCCATTGTGGCAGGTCATTATCTTATGCCGGAACTGGCGGCAAAATACCTGGGCGGGAAAGCTGCCGTGGATGCCAGGATTCAAAAGGGGGAACAGGCCAGGGACGACTATGAAAAAACAGGTAACGCCGCGTACATCCCTGTGGTCAGCCTAGAGGACAAAAATGCATTTTTGCCGGCCCCCCATATCCATGACTGGTACATACCCTGGGCCAACAGAGGTGTGTTTTTTAACTACCGCGGGCTTTGGGAAAATCGGATGACCCGGATGAGCGAAGCCGAATTATGGTCCCATAATGTCGGTAACAGGATGGATAAGTTGACTACCCCCACCCTGATGGTCCATGCCGACCATGCTGCCAGCGGCAAGGATTTGCCGCGGGAGTTGTTCAAGCGGATACCGGCCCGGGACAAAAAACTGGTCTGGCTGGACAATGCGGCTCAGTTTCAGTTTTACGAGGATCCGGTGGTTATTGACCGGACTGTCGGGCATCTGCGAAACTGGTTTTAGGCAGACCCTAAGGATACTCCTGACGTTGCCGACCCCGCTGGCGCTGAATAAAATTATTATGAGGCGCCGGGGGCTATTCTATTTCCAGAACCGTGCTGACAGCAGTTATCAATTTGTTCAGGCGATAGGGTTTTTGGATGAACATATCCGGTTTGAAAGGGGCATGGTTCATCTTAATCTGATCCTGGCTGTATCCGCTGACCAGGATGACCTTTGCCGCAGGGTCAATGGATTTAATCTTGTTCAGGGCCTCAACACCGTTCATATTGGGCATGACCGCATCAAGGAGCGTCAGGGTGACCAAAGACCTGTTGATTTTAAATTGATCGACTGCCTCCTGACCGTCTGAGGCCAGGAGCACATTAAACCCGAGTCTCTCAAGTATTTTCTCACCAAGTCGCCCCACCTCAAGATTGTCATCGGCGAGGATGACTGTACCGGAGAATTCAGGTATGGCAGCATAGACAAAACCTGTTTCCGGCTGCTGACGTTCAATGGCTTCAGGGGATAACTCAGCAGGAAGAAATATACTGATACAGCTTCCCTCTCCAGGGCTGCTTTTAATCTGCATGGTGCCGTTGTGGGCTTTGATAATGCCTGCCACAATAGATAATCCCAGGCCCCGGCCGGTAAATTTTGTGGTGAAGAACGGCTCAAAAATGTGGTCGGCCGTTTCCGGGTCGATGCCTGCGCCATTATCCGATATTTCGCAGCAAATATATTGACCGGGTTTCAGGGCCACATCACGGAACGGGGTGGGATGTTCCAGGTGATCAATATTGGCGGCACGGGTTTTTACGGTGATACGGCCGCCCTCTCCCTTTACGGCTTCGTCAGCATTCATGACAAGGTTTAAAAGGACTTCCGTGATCTGGCCTGGATCCATTCGGCAGAACAGGGCCGAGGTGTGCTGAATCATTGTTATCCTGGTTGTGTCCCGGACATTGTTTCGCAGGAGTTCTCCGGTGTCGCCAATGAGGCTGTTAAGTTCCATTACACGGGCGTTCATTTTCTGCTGTCCCACATAGGTGAGCATGGAGGTGGAAATCTGTGATGCCTTATGGGCGGATTCCAGGGCATTGCTTGCAAGCTGGTATGATTTGGATGATTTTAAAAGTCCCATTTGCAGGAGTTCAATGTTACCCTGAACCGCCATCATAATGTTGTTATAATGATGGGCAATCGCCCCTGCCATTGTGTTCAGGCTTTTGTACCGCTGGGCCTGTTCCAGTTTTTTCGCAATCTCCTGTCTTTCTTTTTCAGCTGCCTCTGATTCAGATATATCCCTGAGGATCCAGATAATTCCCCGGGTTTCATCCCCGTGAAAAACAAGCCTTCCTTGAATATGACACCAGAGCGTTTTTCCATCTTTTCTTCTGAACTGAATCCGGGTTTCATAGGTTTCATGATTCATAAGAACATGATAGGCTGATCTTCCGAATTCTTCATAGGTCCGGGATGAAACAAAAAATTTTTCCGTACTCTTTCCGATCAATTCGTCATAATCATAGCCGCTTAAATTCACAATTTCGGAATTGACCTGTTTGATCTCCCTGTCCTTGCTGGCAAAGATAATACCGATGGGGGAGTTATCCAGAATGGACTGCATCCGGGCACTGGTGACCAAGAGTTTCTGGCTGGTCTGCTCTGAAAATTCCATTGCACTGTGCAGTTCCCGGGTCCGGTCCTTCACCTTTTGTGCAAGGGTTTTATGAAGCTGCTTTAATTTTTTTTCCGCCTTTTTGCGCCGGCTGATAGTTAGGGTCAGGGCAAGAATGACCATTATCATGAGGGAGAAAAATCCGCTGATCTGCCAGGCAAGAACCTTATGTCCCCTGTAAAAGGAATAGGGCTGGTTGATGATGACGGCGTCAGCCGGAAGGCGTGTTTTATTGATCTTCCATCTGAGAAGCTGGGCATGATCAAACATATAATGGTTGGCTGCATTTGTCATGATAGGAATCTGTTCGGGATCAGCACCGCTCAGGACCTGTTCTGCGATCAAAGCCGCTGCCTTGCCCTGGAAATACCCTGAAATCAGTTTGCCGCCGACAATCCCGTACCCAAGGTTAAAGTCCAGCAGTCCGTATACCGGAACCGGACTTGCGTGGGATATCAGGGTTGTGCTTTCTTTGGGGGTATAGAACCGGTTCAGGCTGTCCCGGAAATAGACTCCGTAAAGGACAAGACTCTTTTGGGGCAGGTCCCGGACAACCGTCAAAAGGTCCTCCATGGACAGGTTGTCGGCATAGGAGATGTTCAGTTTTCCGGCCAGGTTTCCAAGTTCTTTTCTGATGGTGTAAGTCCATGCCCTACCCGTGGGCAGGTAATCGTTAATGACCAGGATATTTTCCGTGGCCGGATGGAGTTTCAATGCCGTTTCCAGGGTGGCTCTGGCATCAAAGGTTTCTGCAACACCG
>PIVQ01000816.1 GCA_003354055.1 Desulfobacteraceae bacterium
ATGGTGCTCGCATCAATACTGGTTGTCCTGCTGGGTTGTAGCGCTGTAGCCTTTTTTGTGATTAAGAAAAAGGTGACCCGGGAAAATCTGAATATAGAAGAAGAACAAAAGCGTATTGTCGAAGAAGCTGGCCGCAAGGCTGAAAACCTTCTCAAAGAAGCCCAGCTTGAAGCCAGATCCAGGCTACTTGAAATGAAAAGCGATTTTGACAGTGAAACCGAAGAGACTCGATCCGAGCTTAAGAAAGAAGAACGCAGGCTTGCAAAGAAAAGCGAAAAGCTTGACCGGGTAGAAGACCAGTTCTCAAGACGAGAACAGGAAATTTCCAGAAAAGAATCTGATTCACGAAAAAAGCTGGATTCTGCTGTCCGCAAAGAAGAACGGTATTCCACCCTTCTTGAAGAAACCAAAAAAGAGTTGGAAAAAGTATCCGGTCTGACCCTGGAGGAGGCCAAAGCGCTTCTGCTTAAGGCCATGGAAGACGAGGCCAAGCATGAAGGGGCCAAGCTGATCAAGAAAATTACCAGCGAAGCCAAGGAAGAAGCAGACAAGGAAGCTAAGAAGATAATCTCCACTGCGATTCAACGGTATGCAGGCGATTATGTTGCAGAGCGGACCGTCTCTGTGGTGCATCTGCCCGGGGATGAAATGAAAGGGCGCATCATCGGCAGGGAAGGGCGGAATATCCGTGCTCTGGAAGCTGCTACCGGTATCGATCTGATCATTGATGATACGCCGGAAGCCGTGATTCTTTCCGGGTTTAACCCGGTTCGTAGAGAAGTGGCAAGGATTGCCCTTGAAAAACTCATCTCTGACGGCAGGATCCATCCGGCACGAATCGAAGATGTGGTGGAAAGGGCTGGTGAAGAAGTTGAAGCGGCAACTAAAGAGGCTGGCGAGCAGGCTGCCTTTGATCTAGGGGTTCATGGAATTGACCCGGAGTTGATCAAGGTCTTAGGTAAGCTTAAGTTCAGAACCTCTTACGCCCAGAACGTACTCCAGCATTCGGTTGAAGTCGCCTTTTTGTCAGGTGTTATTGCGGCTGAACTAGGGCTGAACATAAAGCTTGCCAAGCGCATGGGGTTACTCCACGATATTGGTAAGGCTGTGGATCATGAGGTTGACGGCGCCCATGCCATTATCGGTGCCAAACTGGCCAAGAAATACGGAGAGAATGAGGACGTGGTCAATGCCATTGCAGCCCACCATGAAGACCGGATGCCTGAAACTGTCTATGATTTTATTGTCCAGTCTGCAGATGCTTTGTCCGGTGCTCGTCCGGGTGCCAGAAAAGAGAGTCTTGAAAATTATGTCAAGCGTCTTGAAGATCTGGAAAATATAGCCAATGCTTTTGACGGAGTTACTAATACTTATGCCATCCAGGCAGGGCGCGAGATTCGTGTGATCACAGAAAGCGAAAAAATAACCGACGACAGTGCTATGCTTCTTTCAAGGGATATTGCCCGTCAGATAGAGGAAAACCTGACCTTTCCAGGGCAGGTGAAAGTGGTTGTGATTCGGGAAACCCGAGCAGTAGAATATACAAAGAAATAGAAGGAAGATAGCAGCATGAGTGTTTTATCGGTATTAAAAGAGCGCGGATTTGTTGATGCAACCACCCATACGGAAGAACTGGAAGACTACCTTACAAACAATCGGGCTACCTGCTATATAGGGTTTGATCCCACTGCCTCAAGTCTTCATGTTGGCAGTCTGGTATGTATCATGGCTCTGGCTCACATGCAGCGGAATGGCCATAGGCCCATAGGGCTTGTGGGTGGCGGTACAGGGCTTATAGGTGATCCCTCGGGAAAAACAGAGCTTCGGAAGATCATCACCCAGGAGCAGATAGATGAAAATAAGGCCGGGATCAGAAAGCAACTGGCCCGGTTTATTGATTTCAATGAAGATAAGGCTTTGATGCTGGATAATGCCAAATGGCTGACAAAGCTTGAGTATATTCCCTTTTTAAGGGATATTGGTCGTCATTTTTCAATTAATAAAATGGTCAAGGCGGAGAGCGTCAAATCCAGAATGGAATCCGATGATGGTTTGACCTTTATCGAGTTCAACTATATGCTTCTCCAGGCCTACGATTTCATGGAACTTGCCAAAACTCAAGACTGCCTCCTTCAGATGGGGGGCAGTGATCAATGGGGTAATATTGTTGCAGGTATTGATCTGGTCCGCAGGACCTTGGGGAGGCAGGCTTTCGGTATTACCTTTCCCCTGATCACTACGGCCTCTGGTATCAAGATGGGAAAAACCCATAAGGGGGCTGTCTGGCTGGATCCGGAACGATTCTCTCCTTATGAATACTACCAATTCTGGGTTAATAGTGATGATGCCGATGTGGCAAGATTCCTGGCCTTGTTTACTTTTTTGCCCATGGATGAGATTGAAGTGGTAAAAGGGCTTGAGGGGGCTGGTCTGAACAAGGCCAAGACCATTCTTGCCTATGAAGCCACAAAAATTGCCCATGGTGAAGACGAGGCTGTGAAGTCTTTAAAAGCAACTGCATCCGTTTTCGGCTCCATTGAAGTACCGTCTGAACTTTTACCTTCTGCTTCCATACCCAGAGGCACTCATTCGGCCGGTGCAGATGAATCTGTGCCAGCTACCACTTATAATAGTGGTGAAGTGCTTGATATTAAGCCCGTGGTAGATCTGTTCTGTGAAACAGGGTTGTGTAAGTCCAAATCCGATGCACGGCGCTTAGTGAAGCAGGGCGGGGCATATATCAATGGAGAGCGCCTCTCAGCCTTTGATCAAATCGTAGGGGCTTCCGACGTGGATGGGAGTGAAATTCTATTGCGTGCTGGTAAAAAGAAATACCATAAAATTATTTTAGAATAGTTCAAAAAAGTGTTTGACAAAGCCGGGACGTTTCTATATATTACTCTGGTTTGTCGGTGAGGAAAATTTCAAACCGAGCCAAACAAAAAAAGTAAAGTTTTGATCTTTGAAAATTGGTCAGTGAAAAAGAAATGAGCGGGTCCGAAGCTTTGTTGTAGAACAAAGTGTAAGACCAAAAAGTTTTAGTTAAATTAAAGTGGCAACACTTTAATTAACAAAGGATTATAACTGGAGAGTTTGATCCTGGCTCAGAATGAACGCTGGCGGCGTGCTTAACACATGCAAGTCGAACGAGAACGGGATTGCTT
>PIVQ01001659.1 GCA_003354055.1 Desulfobacteraceae bacterium
AGTAAATTCAAGTTCAAATGCCACAAAGGGGTGAAGTGCTTTACCAAATGCTGCCGTGGCATTGATATCATGCTTACCCCCTATGATGTCCTGACCATGCGTAAAAAACTGGACATGAGCTCTGAAAAATTTCTGGCCGTGTTTACAGATCCCCAGATCCTTGAAAAGGCGGATATGCCTGTTGTCACCCTAAAACTGCTGGATGATGAGCTGAACTCATGTCCGTTTGTGGAAGACAAGGACGGGTGTGTGATCTATGAAGACCGACCCACCACCTGTCGGTACTATCCCATCGGCGTTGGCTCTTTAAGCTATTCCGGTGAGGGGGATGGAAAGGAGGAGTTCTTTTTTACCGTTAAAGAGTCCCATTGCGAAGGCTTTGAAGAAGATCAGGAATGGACCGTGGCTGAATGGCGGGAAGACCAGGGCGTGGATCTTCGTGATGAGGTCAATGACGGCTGGCTGGATCTGATGGTCAGGAAAAAATCCTTGCCTACAAGTATGCAGCTCTCTGAACAGGCCAAACAGATGTTTTTCACGGTTTGCTACAATATTGATAAGTTCAAAACCTTCGTTTTTGAGTCCAGTTTTTTGACCCGGTATAACATTTCCGAGGATAAAATTGCAGAGATCAAAGCGGATGATATCAAGCTACTGCAGTTTGGGTTCGAATGGTTGAATGCGACCTTTTTCCAGACCGGGCAGGAGAATTTTCTTCCTAAGGAAGAGAAGAAGGAAAGCTAACTCCGCGAGAACAGCTTGAAC
>PIVQ01001660.1 GCA_003354055.1 Desulfobacteraceae bacterium
ACGAAGAACAACATCTTTATAAAAACACGTTTAATAATGCATGTTTTGTATTCATATTTGGTTCGACTTCGTGCATTACATGCATCATTTTTATGATACTTAGCCAAAATGGATACTAGGTTTGAATACAACGCTCATATTTGTAACACAAACATCAGTATAATGTAAATTGTATACAATATATTTAACAGGTGTTGGCAAAAGTAGTTAACCTGAACTCTAGTTAAGAGATTTACTAACATATTGAATCATGGTGGTATCTAAATTTATTTTCTCTAGCCAGAGATTTTCAGTGAAAACAAGGCGAATTTACGCGTCAATAGCGGGCCTATTGCAAGTAAATTCAATGTAGTTAGCGCTGAAGATAGCTGCTCGAGATAGATTTATTATCCAGAGTTCAGGTTAGTTAATAGCTGCGATTTAAAAAGGCGGAAGTTATACATATTATTATTTTCATAAAAGTGAGCTTTAAATACCTAACTCGCTCATGTATTTGAAGTTCTATCTTTTATTGATACTTTTAAGGTATTTTTTGAAAATAAATAATATCAATCTGCTTAAATATTAGATGATTTAGTTTGTTATATTGTTCAGTGACTTATGCTGATTAAGATAATGGGTTGGGGCTGGGGTTGTTCAAGTAAATCTTCTTTTACGTTGGCAGTAAAGTAAGCAAATATATTTACGTAGGAAAACTTATAAATTAAATAATTATTTCTTAAGTAATATAGAGCCAAAAGCGTTTAGGCCACTCTAAACGCTTTG
>PIVQ01001661.1 GCA_003354055.1 Desulfobacteraceae bacterium
TTTAGTAGGCCTTTTTCGTTATTACCGCGTTTGTCTTTACTTATAAACCATAAACACACCGGAATTTGCGTGGTGTAAAACAACTGCCCTGGTAGGGCTATCATACAATCGACTAAATCGTTTTCGATTATTTTTTGGCGAATATCGCCCTCGCCACTGGTGTTTGAACTCATTGAGCCATTAGCCAGTACAAAGCCTGCGGTGCCATGCTCGCTGAGTTTTGAGATCATATGCATGATCCACGCATAGTTGGCATTACCGGTAGGTGGCGTTGGGTAACCCGCCCAGCGGGCATCGTCAACTAGCTCGTTATCGGCGCGCCACTGTTTTTGGTTAAACGGCGGGTTAGCCATAATGTAATCAGCTTTTAGGTCGGGGTGTTGGTCTTTAAAAAAGGTGTCGCCTGCTACATCGCCTAAATTGCCCGATATACCGCGCACGGCAAGGTTCATTTTAGCCAGTTTATAGGTGGTGTTGGTGTACTCTTGCCCATAAATAGACACATTTTTTTGATTGCCGTTATGGCTATTAATAAACTTAAGCGATTGCACAAACATACCGCCCGAGCCACAACAGGGGTCGTAAATTTTACCTTCAAATGGTTCGATCATATCGGCGATAAGGGTAACAATTGATTTTGGGGTGTAGAACTCGCCCCCGCCTTTACCTTCAGAGGCGGCAAATTTACCTAAAAAGTATTCGTACACACGGCCAACTAAGTCTTCTTCTGTTTTTTCGTTTTGGTTGGCAATGGTGTCGATATT
>PIVQ01001662.1 GCA_003354055.1 Desulfobacteraceae bacterium
GCCCCAGAAAAGAGGCCTTGCTCAGTTCTTTGGCATTTTTCAGCAGGGCAACACTCTCCTCAGGCAAAACCTTTCTCGCTGCCATTTCATCCACAAATCCATTCCAGGTAAACACCTTGGCCCCCTCGATATCCCGGCTGATATTCCGGGCCAGGGATTCAACGTCAGAAGGACTCCATCGTTTCTTAAGCCCCCCCAATAATGACCAGTAAAATGCCAGATGATTTGCGAATCCTTCGATCATTACCCTGGCAGGCATCCTGCAACTGTTACGATCCTTGAACTGGAAGTAAACATCATCCTGCCACCTAACTTGCTGAGCCTGCCACCAAAGCGTCATCTTCTGCTGCTGACCCTTTGTTTCCGGGATATAAATGATATAATCGGGCACCCGCCCCTTCCGGAGAAGGTCATGCCAGATACTCCGGCCGGTACCCCCGTATACATCAGAAGACGCACTGACATAACTGTCGGATTCATCCGTAAGACAGGAGGCGAACAGATCACCCAGTTTTTCCATAAGCCTCTTGGTCCTGGTATATTCCCCGCCCCCCTGCTTAGCCGTTTGCCATGTCATACGTAAATTGTTGTAGTAGTCAAGAATGGCAAGGGTCTCCCCAACATCGAAAAACGGCGCTTCCCAGTCACCTGAAATCATAAGAGCGGCATGACCTTCCAGATCCCCGGCCCTTTTATCCGATGCGCTGATATTGTACTTTTTATGAAAAGATTCCCAATTGGCTTCTGTCTCGTAATCATCCCA
>PIVQ01001663.1 GCA_003354055.1 Desulfobacteraceae bacterium
TGGCAATCGCTTCCATTACGGCGATTGTCAGCCTTATCAGTTATTCAGGGATGAAAAACCTGGAACTAAAGTTCAAAACCGTGATCGAATCTGCCCCCCTTATTGAATCCGCCATCAATATGAAGCTGGTATTAAGTCAGGATATCATGATGGTGATGAAACTCATGGCAGCTCTGGATACAGAGGAGCTGGATGTGATTTGGAAGGATCATGAGGCCAATATACTTAAGTTTAACCAGTTCAAGCAGGCCATTCTTTCGGGTGGCACCATTAAATCCAAGACTATCGCTCCAGCAAAAGACAAAGCCCTGCGGGATATTGTGACAGAGTCCGGAATTGCCTATGAAAAAGAGTTCCTTCCGAATTTCAAGGTGGCCTATGAGCAGATGTTCAACCAGCTCTCTGCCGAACCCTATGATTACGATCTTTTGGATACCATAGACGAGACAACCATAGAAAAGGGCAACGGCCTGACAGCCCAGCTGGACAAGGCCATTGAGAGTATTCAGACTCTGATTGCCACCGCGGAAGCAGAGGTCCGGAAGGAAAAAAACCGGGCGGAAACCCTGATCTGGTCCGCTACCCTGGTGGGTATAGGCGTGGCTGTTCTGCTTGGGCTCTTTGTGTCCGGCAGGATTGCAGGCCCCATCAAACAGGCAGATGCCTTTATCCATGCGGTTGCCGAAGGTGATTTTACCAAGTCCCTTAAAATCGTTCAGAAAGATGAAATCGGATCCATGGTCGGGGCCATTAATGAAATGGT
>PIVQ01001664.1 GCA_003354055.1 Desulfobacteraceae bacterium
CCCTGGCCCGAAGGAAACGATAATAGTCCAAGATATGCGGCAGTGAGCGGTTTTGGTTTTGGCGGTACCAACGGGCATATCATATTTGAAAAAAGCGACGCTCCGGAACAGGGGACAGGAAAACCCGAGCCAACCATCACCCCTGCTAAAATAATCAATTTGTTCGATGAAAAAAAATCAGAAGCAACCAAATCTAAAGCAATTTCGAAAGCATGCTCACTTGCCATCATCGGAATGGAGGCTATTTTCGGTTCGTCCAACGGGATTAACGCTTTTCATAGGACCATCTATGACGGCATTCAGCATTTTTGTGACCTTCCTGATAAAAGGTGGAATGGACTTGAAAAATATGACTCCATCCTAAAAAAATACGGATTTGAAGACGGCAAAGCACCGCAAGGGGCCTATATTGATAAATTCGATATAGATTTTCTGGGGTTTAAAATTCCGCCCAATAAGGATGACAGACTGATTCCCCAACAGCTGCTTGCTCTAAAAGTTGCCGATAATGCCTTGAAAGATGCAGGCCTTAAGGGGGGAACAAATACCGCAGTACTGGTTGCAATGGGTGCGGAAATGTCTCTCCATAAGTTCAGGGGCAGGGTAAACCTTTCAACCCAGCTTGATGACAGTTTTGAGCAACTTTCCCCCAATAATTACCGGGATCTTGAACAAAATGAAAAAGATGAGTTAAAAGAATCCATAAAGGGCAGTATCCACGGGGTTGCCAAGGTTAACCAGTATACCAGTTTTATCGGAAAT
>PIVQ01001665.1 GCA_003354055.1 Desulfobacteraceae bacterium
TGACCGTGGATAATGCTGACCAGCAGAACCGCCAGGGGCGGGGTCAGATAGGTAAGATATCCGATGATCGTGATATTTCCCGTGCTCAACGCCTTATTCCAGAAGAAAAAGGAAAGCCCCAGAGGAACGCATCCAAGATAAATAGCTGAAAGCAGGGCTGTTTTACCGGGAAGGGCCATGTCTCCCTGAAAGAAGAACAAACCTAAAGATATCAGGGCCGCATAAATGGTAAAGGCGGTCATGGGATCATGGGGCAGTTTCATCAGGGGCAGAGTAACACTGAAACTGCTCCAGACAAGGCCACAGAGCAGTGCCAGGCCGTATCCTGCCATATGGGTAGATCCAAAGGACAGGGCCTTCCCCGAGGCAATCACCATGCCTGCACCGGCAAGTCCCATGAGTGCCGTGATAAGAATGGCAGGTCTCAGTCTCTTAAAGCTGATAATGGAGGAGAAGACCACAATCCAGAAGGACCAGGTGGTGGCCAGAATTGTCCCTTCAGCCATAGGCGCAAGATCCATGGTTTTATAGTATAAAAAATGGTAGAGGAAAATGCCCCAGATACCCAGAAGGCTTGGCCGGATTCCCGGGATGTAAATCCTGAATGACCTGGTGGCCAATACATCTCGGCCATATAGAAAGAGGGCTGCGCTGGTAAAGCTTATGGCCATCAGCGCCTGGACACTAAGTCCTTTGAGGCCGGAGCCGATGGCTGCGGGCAGGCTGGCCCAGCAGAGTACGGCACCCATGGCGTATAAATA
>PIVQ01000817.1 GCA_003354055.1 Desulfobacteraceae bacterium
GAAATCTTGATTTCATCCTCCACTCGTTTTCCTAACATTGCTTTACCTAAGGGCGAATCCATACTAAGTTTTCCGTCAACAACATTAAACTCATCGGGTCCAACGATACGATATTCGACCTCTTCCCCTTCTTCATCCTCGAGGGTAACGAAAGCACCAAAATAAACTATATCCAGATCATCAGGAATATTATTGACCACATTTATCCCGTCGAGACGGTTTGCTAAAAATCGAATCCTGCCATCAATTTCACGCAAGCGTTTCTTGCCATAAATGTATTCGGCATTTTCGCTACGATCACCTTGTGCGGCAGCTGCCGCAACTCTTGAGGTCACCTGTGGTCGCTCAACTCTCCACAAGTACTGAAGCTCTTCAGTTAATGTTCGTGCACCTTCCGGGGTGATATATTTGGAACCTTTTTCTCTAGGAGGACGCCATCTACCCATTTTAAACTCTCACTATTTTAAGGACTATTTTATCCGGGGTCAGCTGGATTTGATTGTTATCTTTTATCAAAGACTTATTTGTTGTTTAAACAATATTGAAGACTATTCAAATTCCCCATGCTTTCCAACGCCTTTAGTGAACATCGTAGCTCCTTGAAGTGTCTCCCCATTATTTATTGGATTCATTCCACGCTGAAATTCGTTTTTCATAGCATCCTCAAAAGTTTTATCCCATTGTTCATAAGCGCTCATGCGGTCATTTAGCATACAAGTCTGAGGGAAATTTGCTATTTGCTCCGCTAATTCTTCTGCTACTTCACGGGATTTACCATGAGGCACTATTCTATTTGCTAACCCCATGTGTTTTGCTTCAATAGCTTCAACTGGTCGGCCTGTTAAAATTAAATCCATCGCATTACTCATACCGATTAGACGAGGTAGCCTTACAGTACCTCCATCAATAAGTGGAACACCAAAACGCCGACAAAACACACCAAAAATTGCAGTTTCTTCCATTACACGCATATCACACCACAATGCCAACTCTAATCCCCCTGCAACTGCATATCCTGAAATTGCAGCGATTACGGGTTTTGAGAGCATCATTCTGCTTGGCCCCATAGGGCCATCTCCATCGGGTTCAAAACGATGTCTCCGACTCTCATCCATACTTGTTGATAAATCTCCACCTGCACAAAAAGTATCGCCAACGCCACATAATACAGCAACAGAACAAGAATCATCATTTTCGAATTCACGAAAAGCATCCGCAAGAGCTATAGCTGTTGGTCCATCAACAGCATTTTTGACTTCAGGTCTATCAATAATTACTGTGAATATTCGATCTTTTTTTTCTATTAGTACGGTCATATTTTTTCCTAATTCCTTTGAATAGTATATTTTTTAAGAAAAATAACTTTGAACATCTACGGCTTGACCGTAGAATGTTTCTTGTTGGAAATCATTTCAAGTAAGGATCAAATGTGGACTTGCCCCCCTTTAGACCCCTTTCGTTATTTATTACAGCATGTTCATTTACCAAACCAATGGCCAAGTAACTGTAGGGTTTTTGTATTGATTTGTAAATTTATTAACAATGCACTCAATGCCGATGCTGCCACGTAAGGAAAAAGGGACAGAACTATTTGCGGCAGTTTTGTGCATTATGGCAAACAATAAACACTAAAAACAAATCCGCCCCCTTTTTTTTCCAACTTACTTTTAAAAATGACAAAAATAAAATAGTATCGAATAATAAAGGATACATGAACAATATGATATTGATCCATGGACAATTTATAATACTTTTCAGGGGGGGACTATTTTGAATCAGTATCCCCTTAAGCTGATTATAATATTAACCATCACATTTAATGGTCTTTTTTTAGCGTCATTAATAACCATTGGACAAATAATCTCCGATAGAAAGTCACCTAAAACATGGTTGTTTTTTCTGCTTTTTTCAATTTTCTGTCTCTACCAGATACACTATATTTTTTTTGAGCTGGGACTCCTTGATCACTATATTTTCATTAATATGTTTCCGATTACAGCCATTTACCTTTTGGGTCCGGCCATGTTCGGTATTACCCTGCATGGAGTTAAACACAAATCCATATTGTCCAGGGATATGAGCTGGCACTTTGGCCCGGCCATTGGTGCATCCCTGTTATCCCTGGGTTTATTATTCACCACAGAATTATCTGACTCACCTGTTTTATATGGATATTACTATAACAGGTATCTGTTTGTTTTAAGCGGTCTGGGAACTCTTTCATTTGTTATCTATCTTTTCTTGTCAGGCAGAGAACTTATAAATTCGTACCTGTTGTCCCGTAAAGTAATTTTAGAAAACCCTGCTGTTTTTGTTGCTTTTTTTATATTAATATTTCTTGTGCTTGCTTTGTTATCAGACATTGCGGCGTGGCTCTTACACTCAAAAGTGTTTCTGGAATGTTCACTGTTTATCATGAATCTGATCATTATCTTTCTTTTTTTAATCGTGTTTAAATATCCGGATTATTATAAAGCCATTCATGTGGTTGTTAAAAAAGAAACACACAAACGCTCATATCTGAAAGGTATTGATCTTGATACGCTTGCACGTGATATCAAAAAAAGCATGGAACAGGATCGCATCTTCACCAATGAAGATCTGAATCTTGCATCCATGGCAGATTGCATCGGGTTGACCCGGCATCAATTATCAGAATACATGAATTCAGTAATCGGACAAAATTTTACAACCTTTCTCAATCGGCATAGAATCGAAGCTGCCAAAAAAATATTAAAACAAAGGCCAGAGGAAAATATCATTTCCATTGCCTTTGAAGTGGGTTTCAAATCCAAATCCACCTTTAATGCCTCATTTTCAAAATTTGAAAAAACAACCCCTCATTCGTATCGAAAAAAATGTTTAAAAAATCATAATTAATTGGTCCTGATTTATAACACCGGTCGATTGACAGGGGATTTCACGTATATTGATAGTGAATGATCAACTATTTTTATATGGAGGAATTCAAATGGAACTAAACAAAAGAGCATTTGGCTTGGCAAGCGGCCTGGTCCTTGGAATCGGACTTTTCCTTTTTACCTGGTGGGTAATTTTATTCGATGGAATAACAAGGGAACCAACCCTGATCGGGGTGCTTTACAGGGGATACAACATAAGTCCTTCAGGCAGTTTTATCGGTC
>PIVQ01001666.1 GCA_003354055.1 Desulfobacteraceae bacterium
GTTTTGCTTGTGAATCTGCATCAGCTTATTTTCGGTGCTGATTTCAAGGGTATTGTCGGATACTGGAGCGGAATGCCGGTATCCATTGCCGATGTATTCATTTCCAGGGACCGGGCCATGTCCTTTGTGATGTCCGCTGTGATCGTACTCCTGTTTTACCTTTTTATGACATATACCCGAACCGGTATGGCAATCAGGGCGGTGTCCCAGGACATTGTCGGTGCAGAGATTGTGGGTATTGATAAAGAAAAAATAGTCCTGTTAACCATTTCCCTGGCCTGTGCCTTAGCTGCTGTTGCCGGCGGCAGCCTGTTGTTCATGTACCCTTCCTACCCCACCGTGGGTCTGGAACCTCTGTATATGGCGTGGTTTGTCGTAATTTTATCCGGCCTGGGTAATATCTTAGGAGCTGTTGCCGGTGCCTTTATGGTGGCCCTGCTCAAGGTCCTCACGGTTGAGTATATCGGTGCCGGGTGGGATTTTGTTGTGCCGTCTGCATTGATCATGTTCATCCTGATCTTTAAACCCAGCGGTATTTTCGGCTCTGATGTCCGTGGTGCTCTAGACCAATAAAATCGGACCAATAAAATCGGACCAAATAGAATCGGAAAACAGGAGATAGAATGGAAACAACTAAAGACAATCTAACGATGAACCCCTTTGATATGGTGCTGGATAAACTCTGCCTGACACCGGCAGGGCTTGCAGGGTTGATACTCTTATTGCTGCTGCCCTTTATCCCGCCCTTTAATCAGGAATA
>PIVQ01001667.1 GCA_003354055.1 Desulfobacteraceae bacterium
TATCCCAGGTGGTCACAACTTACGGATACTGAAACGGTAAGGCTCATGGAGCCCGGCACGCCGGGAAATCCGAAGATTCAGGAGACCTTTCCCATTGACTCTCCTAAAGCCCTGAAAGCGGCCATTGACCGGATGGTTATCAACTATGACCTTCCGTTGGCCGTGGTGGAAAAACTGGTGCAGCAGGGATTTACGGCTGAGGCCCAGTCCTGTGACCTACCTGTGGGAATGGCAGACCTGGTCCAAGAGTTTAGTCAGATTTTCAACCGATATGCCTATGATGAGTATGCGGACCGGCCTGTGAGGGTGGTGCAGGAAGAGGGACAGAAACATCCCTATGCCAGGAAATATGCCTGGCAGATCCTGCGGAGAGTTATCGTCTTACTGCCCCCGGACTTCACCACAGACGGTGTGACCGTCCTGTTCCGTTATCTGGAATCCTGCATGCTGGCCTCCCATACGAGGGATACGGCCGATCGTATCCAGCAGATTTTTTCAAGTTTCTGGGGGCTTCGTAATTCCCAGCGTCCCCCCCGATGGCAGGCGCTTTTCCAGGCGGAAAAAACCGTCAATGTATACGGCCTGGCCGCTGCATCTGTCATGGCCTGTTTCCAGACAGAGGTTTATATGAAACAGGGGGCAGACGGGGAAACCGGCCGTTTCCTTCCTCTGGGTCATGTGCCCGGCCCCACCCACCCGCTGCTGCTGCGCTTTATGAGCCAGCCTGTGATCGGCCAGGGCCGGTGGGCCATCCAGGCTT
>PIVQ01001668.1 GCA_003354055.1 Desulfobacteraceae bacterium
AGGGTTTTGTCCATGAGAGACTGAATATCTTCTCTGGAAAATTCGGAGGTGCTTTTTCTGGCAAAGGTGAGCATGTTGTTCACGATTTCAGCCGCTCTTTTTCCCGCATCCAGAACCGAGTCCAGCATGTCGGTCATCCCCCGCTTTTCCAGATAGCGTTTTATGTCATCGAATTTTAGTCCCAGAGCGTCTGCTGTTTCTATATTTGCAGGTATGGGGTTGTCCAGCCTGTTTCTCATTACCTGGGCAGTCTGGATGATCCCGGCCAGCGGATTGTTGATCTCATGCGCCATGCCGGCGGCCAGGCCGCCAACGGACATGATTTTTTCCGTCTGGATCATCATCTCCTGGATTTTTTTCCGTTCTCCAATGTCCCGGATCATGTATAACACTGCCTGCTGCCCTTTAAATTCAAATCTTTTGGCATGGACTTCAACTAAAACCTCTTGTCCGTCTTTCCTGATAAACTGTTGTTCGAAAAGGATGTCCTGATTGGTGGCAAGTTTGTTTACAATTCCCGGGGAATCGGTTCCGGACTCCTGCGGAAGGATTGCCGTCATGGACAAATTTATCAGTTCATCGTGGGAATAGCCGAGTATCTGGCAGGCTATTTCATTGGCTTCCACAAATTTTTTGGGGGTTGGATTTGCCGCCGTGAAATAGACAAGAACACCATCGGTGATGCCTGAAAATAGGGCGTTGTACCGTTTTTCTCCTTCCAGGAGAACCTGGTTGGCACGGGCCAGTTCCGTTGTCCG
>PIVQ01000818.1 GCA_003354055.1 Desulfobacteraceae bacterium
ATTAAGCTGGCTGATGTGGATTATGACCTGAAGAAAAAATATGATTTCAGACAATTTGAAATCAAGAGAGATTTTCAGCCAGGTCTTCCGGAAATTCCCTGTGATCCGGGTAAAATAAAGCAGGTGGTCATGAATCTTCTGCGAAACAGTGCCGAAGCAATGCTTGCGAACTCGGGGAAGAAACCTACGATAGCATTAAGGCTGGGGCGTAATGAAGAGGAAGACATGCTGGATATTGAAGTTGAAGACAATGGACCCGGAATGGACGAAAAGGTCCGCAAAAGGGTATTCGAACCTTTTTTTACAACCAAACCCACTGACCAGGGGACCGGATTGGGGCTGAGTGTTTCATTTTTTATTATAACCGAGGACCACGGCGGTCGAATGAGGGTAGAATCAGAACAGGGGCAAGGGACCCGGTTCATCATCAGCCTTCCGTTTGGATAATTATAGTGATTTGCTATAACTCAACTCATTACATTTCCCAAGAGAGAATTCCTTTAGTATACCCTAATGTTGCAAAAGCCCGGTATTCAACATAACTATTTAATTTTTTTATATCATAACATGTATAAATGTTATATTTTGCAACTTTTAAAAAAAGCATTTGTAATAAAAGGAACATACAATGAAATATTCTAATGTGTATATTGATTCAATCGGTTATGAACTGCCGTCCGACGTAGTAACAACAGCTTCTATTGAAAAAAGACTTGAACCTGTATATGAAAAAATCGGGTTACAGATGGGAATGTTTGAAGTACTGACAGGTATTAAGGAAAGAAGGTACTGGCCGGTTGAGCATAGTATGCAGGAAGGTGCATCAAAAGCTGCTGAAAAAGCGTTAAAAGAATCAAACATATCCCCGGATGACATTGAATTGGTAACATATTGTGGTGTGTGCCGTGATAACATGGAACCATCTACGGCCTGTGCCGTAGCTAATAATATTGGTGTTCCTGCAACCGCACAGGTCTATGATATTTCGAATGCATGTCTTGGTGCATTAAACGGCATAATACAGGTTGCAAATGCCATTGAACTTGGACAGATTGAAGCAGGACTTGTTGTCTCCTGTGAATCGGCAAGACAGATCGTAGATGCAACAGTTGAAAAACTATTAAACACCTCAGATATGAATACATTTAAAAAATCAATGGCCACTTTCACAGGCGGTTCCGGAGCCGTAGCCATACTTCTGACATCAAAACGATTATCCGACAAAGGCCATAAATTATTAGGCGGGGTTATCAAAAATAAAGTTGAATTCCATGATCTGTGCACATGGGGACCTTCGGGAACCGGAATTCCGGTTCATGCTGAATATGTAATGGAAACAGATGCACAAAGTGTTTTAACAAATGGTGTTATTTTAGGAAAACAAACCTACGATGCATTTATTAATGAACTTGATATTAAAGATGGACAACCTGATAAGGTAATCTGCCATCAGGTAGGGGCCGCACATAGAAAAACCATTCTTGGATCAATGAATATTCCTGTGGAAAAAGATTACATAACATTTCCATCACTTGGAAACATTGGAAGTGTATCCCTTCCGATAACGGCTGCCATTGCAAGTGAAAATGGGTTTTTAGAAAAAGGTGACTTTGTCGGTTTTTTCGGAATTGGCAGTGGTTTAAACTGTATGATGCTTGGTCTTGAATGGTGATCCTGACAGTTTCTTTATAAAAAGATTAAACGGTGTCGATGGACCTCAAAAAATAAATTGCTTTGTTAAAAATTTTTATTCCCGTATATTAAAGCATACCTTTGAATTTGTTTTGCCCTTAACGACCTGTATATAAATTTATGGAAACGGCCCCCTATAGGCGTTTTTTCTCTTTACGCCCTGTGGGTGCAGGTGTGATTAGGGACGGTACAAATGCCTAACTTGCGCGTATGAATCCAATTCGGTACCCCCCTGTTTGCATAGGGATAAAAGATACCAACAAATTTCAATAAAAGGAGAATGCTTATGCGGCTTAAACGATTCATTCTTTTGTCTGTCCTGTGTATTGCTGTTTTGGGCCTGACTCAAACATCATGGAGTGAAGTCAAGATTGCCACCGGCGATTATCCGCCGTTTACCTCTGAAACCATGGATGGCAAGGGGTTTTTCTCTGAAATTGTAACAGCGGCATTCAAAGAGATGGGGGAAGAGGTGAGCTATTCTTTTTTTCCCTGGAAAAGGTGTGAGAGTGTCGTACAAAAGGGAGATTTTTTTGCTGCCATTCCCTATTCAAAATCAGAGGAAAGGGAGAAAATTTTTGATTTCTCCGACATTGGACATGTCTCTGAAGAGCTGCTTTTTTATTATGCGCCCCAAAATGATCTAAGCAGTTTCAACTATACAAAATATTCAGATCTCAAACCCTATAAAATTGCAGGAATGCTCGGGTATTATTACATAGAAGCAATGAAAAAAGAGGGATTGAAGCTTGACAATACACCGAATGAGATTGCAGCGTTTAAAAAATTGATCGGTGGTAGAGTAGATCTTATACCCATTGATAAAACCACTGGAATGACATTAATAAAGGAAAATTTCCCAAATGAACTGGCGAATATTAAAACAGTGAAAAACCCGCTTGGAGCTTCATACTCTTTGTTAATGATCTCAAGGAAATACCCGGATGCCAAAGCCCTGACCGAAAAATTCAATATGGGATTAAAAAAAATACAGGAAAATGGAATATATGATGCGATTTTAAAAAAGCATAACCTTCTTTAAGAACACTGCGTGCCGGTATATCTCTGGCATATTCCTCTCTGCGCGGGTGAATGCTATCATGTGTTGCCCTTTCCGGAGATGGACCATCAAAGAATGTCCCTTTTTCATCGACCGGCCCTCCATGCTTCATCGCTGGGAGGGCCGGTTCATTTTTCGAGAAGTTGAAAAAATGGAGTCCACCTTTGTTTTTCGGAACATTTTTTTGGCAATCACTATAGGAGAAACGATACCGGCCAGGTGATATCAGGCCTTTAGAAGACTGTCTATGTCCCTGCTAATCTTTTCCGCGTAATAGGCGGTCTTGGCTTTATTGGACATGATCATGTCCAATTGGCGGGTATGGAGGCTCAGGTAGCCCAGGATTTTTATCCGGTCCAGCATATAGTCCTTGTCCTG
>PIVQ01001669.1 GCA_003354055.1 Desulfobacteraceae bacterium
TTTGCAACATGGATAACGCCGCAGAGATCAAACCCCTCGGCAATACATGCGGACGGGGCATGATGAAAGGTCACCCCCTCAATAATGTTGTCCGGCAATCCCCAGAGGCTGAGCAGGTATCCCCCGATCTCCGCATGGGTTATTCCTAAGACCTCAAGCTCCGCCTCATGGAACTGGCATCGTTTCTCTTTTACCAGATCCATCACCTCCTGATAGTCCTCGGGGAAATTCTCCGCCAGAAGCAACCGGCCCAGGTCATGGAGAAGTCCTGCGATCATGGCGTTGTCTGACGTTTCTTTATCCTTTTTTTCCATCAGGGCGATTTTCCTGGCAATGACGGAGGTTTTCACACAGTGTTCATACACCTTTGACACGGGGATGATGGATAGTGTGCTTTGCCTGTACTCTGAAAAGACTTCAATACCCAGGATCAGGGTCTTGACCACATCTATACCCAGAAGCACCACAGCCTCTGAGGGACTGGCCACATGGCGGGGCATCCCAAAAAATGAGGAGTTCACCAGTTGAAGCACCTTAGCCGTCATCCCCATATCCTGGGAAATAATATCTCCCACACGGGCGGTGGAGGCCTCCTGCGACCTGAGTTCCGCCATGATCCGGCTGTACAGGGAGGGCAGAATCGGCATGGTATCAATGCCGCTGATGACCAGCTGAAGATTTTTTTTGTTCATCAGCGCCTTAAGGGAACAGGCCCGG
Organism: Desulfobacteraceae bacterium; assembly: GCA_003354055.1. The sequence goes on from PIVQ01001669.1 coordinate 718, forward strand.
TTGACCGCATTTACCAAGGTTTCTTTCTCACAGGGTTTTGA
>PIVQ01000819.1 GCA_003354055.1 Desulfobacteraceae bacterium
ACCCTGTTGTCCGAAGTAAAATCCGGTCTGATTTCAGGTCTCGAAGACTATGAGACAATGGAAACCTTAGTCATGGATATCAAGACCATTGAGGTGCAGATGCTCTCGCCACGTTCCAAAACCGCTGTAGTCCGGGAGGTAATCAAATCCATTCAGGATGCGTTTCCGGCAAAGGATTTTGCCGAGCTTTCAGGCCGGCTCTCTGCCATGTCCGGTTCCTGATGCCCAGCCATATCTTTTTATATACTTCAGTCGGTTGACTTGAAATTCACCATGGTGTAATTTAATTCCCTGTGAGAATGAAAATACGCAAGGAGAGCGGATGACCAGTGAAGATCGAAAGGCATGGGAAAAACAGCAGCGGGAGAACCGGATCATTGATATGGCTGAACCGGTTTTCTTTAAAAATGGGTATGACGCCACCACCATCATTGAGATTGCAAAAGCCTCCGGATATAACAAACGCTCAATTTATCTTTATTTTAAAGACAAGGAAGAGATCTTCCTGGCTGTGGTCCTGCGGGGATTGATCCTGCTGTATGAACAGCTTTTAAAGGCCTCTGATACCTCTGATATCCGGGATATGGGCCAGGCCTTCTTTGATTTTTCCCTGGCCCATCCCGACTATCTGAAACTGATCATGGTCTATGAGGCCAACACCTGTGTTTATCAGCCGAGTACGTCGTCGGGGAATAAGGCAACGGGGCCATACAGGGAACGATGCCAGGAAAAAACAGATGCCCTGGCAGGGCTCATGACCCAATGGCTGGATAGGGCCATTGCCGAAGGGCAGGTCGAGACGGATCTGTCACCGGAACAGCTAATGCTGATTCTTTGGGGGCAGGTGTTCGGGGTCATGCAAATTATTCTCATGCGCCGGCAAGGATTTAAAGAAACATACGGTATCTCTTATAAGGCCTTGTTCGCTACCTTTCTTGATATGACGACCAAGGCCCTTTCCTGAACGATTCCTCAGGATACTTTTCCTTCCTTATATCAGGAACTGAACCGGAGAAACAGCCGGGCCAGGCGGTCTGCCCAACCCCGTTTCTTTGTGTCCTGATCACCAAAGTTCAGGGCCTGGCCTTGTGGGCCGTACATTTCCCGCATCATTTCCAGTACATTCTTTTTCACCATTTTTCTGAAAGGCACCTTGGAAACCATGCCGTAGGTGGCTGCACCGCCTTGCGTGGAAAGTTTCGGATTGGCCCTGACATGTGCCACACTGTCGGCAAGATCGCTGAGATAGTGGTTCGTAACCGTCTGGTGCAGGGGGGTGACCATGGCATGGAGACATTCGGGTTTTTGCTGGCGGTCAATATGCCAGCCCCGTTTTTCCATCTGGTCGCCAATGGCATAGATACCAAGTTTCTTTTCAGTGGAGCGATAGGCAAACAGGCTCATTTCAGGGCGGCCCAGAACCTGTAGTCCCTCAATGGCATTGACACCTGAAATCAGGGTGGCGGTGGTGTCCATGATTTTTTTTGCATGGGATAGATAACCATCCCTGCCCATGGCCTGCATGGCTGCCCAGGCCGCGGCAATGGCGCCGCCGGGCCGTGTGCCCAAAAGGCCCGGGGATGCAAATATGCCGCCAGGCCATTCCGTGGATACAAATATCTGGTGCTCCATGATGTCCATGTTCCGGTAAAGAATGGTGGAGGCTCCTTTGGCGCTGTACCCGTATTTATGGGTATCCGCTGAGATACTGGTTACCCCTGGAACCCTGAAGTCAAAGGGCGGTACCGGATGGCCCAACTCCTCTACAAAGGGAAGGAGATATCCGCCCACACAAGCATCCACATGCAGTGGAATGTTTTTTTTCAGGGCAATGACTCCCAGTTCTGAGATGGGGTCTATAACACCGTGTGGATACCCCGGGGCTGAGCCCAGGATCATTATCGTATTTCTGTTTACGGCTTTTTTTACCCTTTCAACATCGACCCGGAAGTCGTCATCAACCGGGATGCGCACCGGTTTGACACCAAAGTATTGAGCGCCTTTTTCCCAGGCCACATGGGCGGATGCCGGTAAGATCATCTCCGGGTACCTTACGCCCCTTTTTTTCTTTGCCATGTCCCGGTAGGTCTTAACGGCCAGAAGACAGCTTTCGGTTCCCCCCGAAGTCATGATGCCGCATACTTCGTTGTTTCCGTTGAGGATATCGGCCGTCATCCGGATTACTTCGGTTTCAAAGCGCTTTAAACTCTGGAAGGCCATTGGGTTGAGACCGTTGGTGGAGGCATATATCGAACCTGCACGGTTCAAGAAATCCGAGTGTTCTTCGCCCAGGTAATAAACCAGGCTCCAGGTCTTGCCGGTTTTATAATCCGGATCGTTCTGGCCGAAGGTTTTTAATTCATCCAGGACAGTGTCAAAGTCCCGGCCGTTTTCAGGTAAAGAATTCATTTTGGTCCTCAATTGATAAAGGATTTAACAAGATAGGCCATGGTAATGCCCAGGTAATTGCCAACGGCATATCCGATAATACCTGTCGTCAGACCGGACAGAATAATGTCCTTGTTTTTAAGGGCAGCCGCCACCACCGGAACAAAGGGGGGAGAGCAGATGGCTGAGGCTGAGGTGATGATAAAGGTATCGGCATCGATTTTAAAAATTTTGCACAAAAGCCCGTGAAGTGCCAGGGAACCGAATACGCAAAGTGTGACGTACCCCAGCAGGGGCAGATTCAGGTTTGCAAGACGGTCCAGGGCGGACATGGAACTGACCGTCAGGCAGAAAATCATGATCAGGTACATGCCCAGCTGAAAGGTTTTCTTAATATTCCGGACTGCGGGCACAAAAGAGGCTGCAATGCCGAGAGTGGTTATCATAAGGATGGTAACGGTCGTGACCTGGGACTGGGGGAAGAACTTACTGATGCCAATGGATGCCCCCACAACAAGACCGGAAAGCACAAATGCTGCGCCAAGTCCTTTTAAGGTTTTAAGGTTCAGCATGCCCTTGAAATCATCTATATCTTCGTTATGATCCATGGCATCCGGCCCGGAATCTTTTTCGAGTGTGGCAAATTTGGGCAAAAAAAGCTGGCAGACCCGCTGGGCAATGGTGATAAAAAAGATCACGCAGAACAGGGTCATAAAAATATCATAGGTATGAAAGGTGAG
>PIVQ01000820.1 GCA_003354055.1 Desulfobacteraceae bacterium
TACCTGAATCGCCCGGATCTTACAAAAGAAATGTTTATTCCCAATCACCTCAGCGACGCGCCGGGAAGCCGCCTTTACAAGACAGGGGACCTTTGCCGTTGCCTTGCAGACGGGAATATTGAGTTTCTGGGAAGAATCGATCATCAGGTGAAAATCAGGGGGTTTCGGATTGAGTTGGGTGAAATCGAGGCCGTTTTGAGCCAGCATGAAGAGGTTAACGAGGCCGTTGTCCTTGCCCGGGAAGACCGACCGGGCAATAAACAATTGGCTGCTTATGTGATTCCCAATGACGCTGGACTTCGACCCGAGGACGCATCTGTTCGGGCATTTTTGAGAACAATCCTGCCCGATTACATGATTCCCGCTTTTATCATCTTCATGGACGAGTTACCCCTGACCCCCAACGGAAAAATCGACCGGAAGGCCCTGCCGGCGCCCGCGCTCTCCGTCGCTACGAAAGAGTATACGGCGCCGCGTACGCAAAAAGAGAAAATCCTTGCACAGATATGGGCTGAAACGCTTGGGGTGCAGCGCGTGGGCATAAACGACAATTTCTTTTCCCTGGGTGGGGATTCCATCATCAGCATACGGATTATTTCCAAAGCGGCGGAAAAAGGGCTTTCCCTGGCAGTAAAGCAGATGTTTGAGCATCCGACCATTGCCGAGCTTGCGATGACGGCAGGAACCCGGAAAAGGATTTCGGCTGAACAGGGTATTGTAAAAGGAGCGCTGCCCCTCATTCCCATCATGGAAAGTTTTTTCGAAGCGCCCTGTATCGATCCCCACCATTTCAATCAATATATCGTGATCCGGATTTCCGATAAATGGGATGCCCTGGTGTTGCGCAAGGCGTTTGCAGTCATGCTGTCGCAACATGACGCCTTAAGGCTTCACTTCACCCAGAGCGACAGTGCATGGAAAGCATCCTGCGCGGATGTGGCATCGGGTGCGGCTGATTCTCTTCTGGAAGTTGCAGACCTGTCTCACGTCACCCAAAATGATCGCCTGTCCGCCATGGATAACCTTATTAAAAAATATCAGGAAGGGTTTGATATAGGTAAGGGGCTCTTGTTGAAAGCTGTTTTGTTCCTGACAGGGGAAAAAGAGAATTATCTTTGGGTCATCATTCATCATCTGGCCGTGGATGGCGTATCATGGCGGATTTTCATGGAAGATTTCGAGCGGTTGTGCACCATGGCAACCAACGGGGAGGCGATGGCGCTTCCCTCGAAAACCACTTCTTTTAAGGAGTGGGCCTTCCGTTTGAAGGGATACGCGGGGTCCAATGATCTGATCAGTGAAAAAGAGTACTGGCTAAGGCAAACCGAATCTTTGCCGTTGCCCGCAGACCATCCCTTCGATCCTGCTGAAAATACTCTTGAAACGGCGAAAACACTGACCGTTACTCTGTCAAAGGAAAAAACTCATACCCTCCTCCATAAAGCCCCTGACGTCTACGGGGCCCGGATCAACGACCTCCTTTTGACGGCAGTTTCCATGGCACTTTGCCGATGGACGGGGCAGACAAAGGCGCTGATCGGGTTCGAAGGCCACGGAAGAGAAGAGCTGTTCGGGGATGTGGACCTGTCAAGAACCATCGGCTGGTTCACCAGTCTTTTCCCCGTCGTGCTGTCCGTAGGGGACCGGAAAGGACTTTTAGAGACGGTCGCCTCTGTCAAAGAGCAGCGGAATGCAATTCCCAACCGCGGTATAGGGTATGGGGTACTGCGCTATATGACACCCGATGATGCCACCCGGGAGGCGTTCAACTCCCTGCCGTTTCCACAGGTCATTTTCAACTATTTCGGTCAACTGGACGAATCATTTACCGGCGGCCATTTTGCTTTTGATCAACTCGGGTTTTCCGAAAGCCCCGGCAGAGCAAGAAAAAATCTGATCGACATCGGGGGCGGTATTGTCGACGGGACGCTTCAGATCGCTTTTTCATACTGCAGGAAAATCCATGACACTTCTACCATCCAACGGGTAGCGGACGATTTTGACGCCAACCTGGGTAACCTTATTGAGGGCTGCGCATCCTCCTGCCGGAAACGGGCGTTTGTCCACAAAGATTTTCCGCAGTTTCCGGAATTGATTTACTTGAACAAAGGCACAAAAGGCACCCCCGTGTTCTGGATTCACGGCGGACTTGGCGGGGTTGGGGCGTATGTAAAGCTCGCCCAAAGAATCCAAAGGCCCTTTTACGGCATTCAGGCACGGGGCTGGATGACGGACCGGACCCCGCTTTCGGGCGTCAGGGAGAAGGCCGCCTATTACCTGAGTGTCATCCGCGCTGTTCAGCCCGAAGGCCCTTATCACCTGGGCGGTTATTCATACGGCGGGACGGTGGCCTACGAGGTCACGCGGCAACTGCAGGAGTTGGGGGAATCGGTCGCATCAATCCTCATGCTCGATTCGAGAGTGGATTCGGAATCGGAAAGAGAGGCGGACCTTTCCACCTTCATTGGGAAACAGGCAATGCTGCAGGCCGTCAACATCGCCTTATACGAATCAACGTTTTCCAGGCCGGAGAATATGGCTCAGATGCTTATCCATCGAAACGAACTGGATCTAAGTATGGATGACGACCTGTTCCTGAACGCATTAATTGAAAACCCCAAGACGCGCAGACTTTTTAAAACAAAGGAGAAAGCTGCGGCTCAGATTCGGGCGATAGTAAAGACGATAGAAGAAAGCGACACGGAAAAATATATGGTTCACCCCCTGGTTGAGCCTGATGCCGTGACGTGTCACTATTTCCGTGACACGAGCGGACGTGTGTTTGGAGATTTGGAGCCCTATTTTTATATTGAAAATGAGGCTGTACAGGAGCGGGTCGGCTATTGGGAGGCATGGGGAAATTATATATCTAATTTTTACCTGATAGATGTCAACTCTCCGAATCATATGGCGATGTTGACGGATTCGGGTTCTTTTGAAAAAATTGCGCGGTTTTGTGAAATACATTATTCGGATAACGGAATCACTGAAAATCTTTTAAATTAACTAAGGATCGGCTCCAAAATTACTTGATCTTTTGTTTTCAAAATACCCAGTCTTTTAAGGGGTTTTGGAAACAAGTTTCTGCCCTTCAGGGTATTTAGATCAAGTTATTTTGTAACGAT
>PIVQ01000821.1 GCA_003354055.1 Desulfobacteraceae bacterium
AACTTGGATTCAAGGTTTTACTCCCTGACCTTGCAACCCTGGACAGCATCCTTCTGGGCGGCCGCCTATGCACTCTGGGCGATTGCAAGGCAGCCTATTTTGTGATTGAAAAGCAGGGGAAAACCGGCTCTTTGTTTATCATGAATACCGACCATCTTGCCTTTGATATGGCAGACGGAAGCCGGTTCATGACCAGCCTCAAAGGCTGCGACACCCAGATCTGGAAGGACCACGGCCAGGTTTATGCTATGGTGTTTTAGTCGATTTTCAGGGTAAGCAAACTAAAATTCGATAAACACGTTTCGTGTCCTGCCTGACAGTGGCGAAATCCTAAAAGGAAAACAAGACCCTTTTTTTGCAACTCATTATATGATATCTGGTAACAAATTGTGTCCGTTGTAAAACAAGTTAAAAAGGGACTTCCATTGGCGATTTACAACACAATTATCTATATTTCTATTTTCCAGTTCTCTTTGTTTGCCTGTTTCCTGCTCATGTCCGCCTACAGAAAAATACTGAGCAACAAAATCCTGGCTTTCTTTTTAGTATGCAAGGTCCTTTGCTATATTCAGACTGCATTCTGGAGAAACAAATCATTTACCATCATTCATATTCCCTATCTGTTTTATATTGGCCCGGCATTTGAACTGCTTCTGGGACCGGCCCTGCTCTACTATATGAAAAGCCTGATGAATGAAAACCTTAAGTTCTCCAAAAGGGATTTGATCCATATCATCCCGTTTATTGTCTATTTTCTTATCATGTTCATTATTTTTCACAGGTTTGATGTGGAAACAAAGACCCAAATGTTGATCAACAAGTTTCTGGGAAAGGACGGATACCTTGTCCATAACCTTATGCTGTATGGTCATTTTATTCTCTATTGCGGTGCTTGTATTGTAAAAACCCAATGGTATCAAAAACAGGCACAAGACCATTATGCCAGTATCCATAATAAAAAAATCCAATGGATACAGTTTCTGATTACAGGGCTTATGGTGATCTGGATTTTAGGCGTCATCAAGGCTCTCTTTAGATATTATGGTGCTGTCGCCCCCATACCGGCAGCCTTTAATATTATATTTATTTTCATCTTTGCCAATGCCATGTTTTTTACCGCTTTTTCAAGTCAGGATATATTTTTACCCATACCGGAAAAGCCAAAACAAAAAAATAAGTATCAAAAGAACCCCATTAATGAGATTGATCTGGAGCAGATGCTTAATCGCATAGTCTCCTTTATGGAAGAAAAAAAGCCGTTTCTTGATCCGAATTTCAACTTGCAAGAGTTATCTTCCCAAACCGGTATGACACCCCATAAAATTTCCCAGGTGATCAATATTGGCCTTGGAAAAAACTTTTACGATGTTGTGAACGGATTTCGCATTGCCGAGAGTAAAAAACTGTTGAAAAAAAATTCCCTTACCGACCCGTCAAAGGCATCTGACAAAAAAACCGTATTAGAAATTCTATATGAAGCCGGGTTCAATTCAAAATCAGCTTTTCACAGGGCATTTAAAAAACATACAGGCATGACTCCCACCATGTTTACCCAATCCATTGTAAAAAAATAGTCAGTTTTTGTTAAAAAAAGAGGCCCACTTTCTTGGGAGGGACGAAATCCATTTATAATTCGTGTAGTTATGTTTCCACTCCAAGGAGAAGAGAATCCTTTTTTAAATTCAACAAAACCACTGGGGAGAAGACACATGACCGATGTAAAGAATAGGAGAGATTTTCTTAAGCAGTCTGTAAAATATACTGCCATTGCAGGTGGAACCTTGATTTTTGGTGGTATTGACAAATTAATAGCCAATGCAGCGACTGATACAATACCGGATTTGGTGGCTGTCAGAAATGGTGAACCAGGTGTTATGTATGATAAAGCCATTGCAGCAATGGGCGGAATTGACAAATATGTGAAACCTGGTCAAACCGTTGTATTAAAACCGAATATCGGTTGGGATAGAGGTCCTGAATCAGGGGCCAATACAAATCCTGATCTTGTGAAAAGAGTTGTCGAGAGTTGTTATGAAGCGGATGCATCAAAGGTATACGTGTTTGATAATTCCGTGGATCCAGGCAATAAATGTTATAAAAACAGCGGTATTAAGGCAGCAGTGGAAGAAGCCGGCGGTATTATGGTGCCGGCCTCTATGGGCAAATACTATAGAAAGGTTAAAATAGCAGGAGGGAGAGCTTTCTCTACACTTAAAATTCATCATCTGATCGTGGATTCTGATGTATACTTCAATATTCCGGTTCTAAAAGATCACTCTGCCACACGCTTAACCATGGCCATGAAAAATCAGATGGGAATTGTGTCTGATATGTCTAATTTTCACAAAATCGGTTTACATTACTGCATCGCTGACGTGGGGCTTTATCGCAAGCCGGATTTAAACATAATGGATGCCTATCGAGTGACCATGGCAAACGGCCCGCAACGGGCCAGGCAAAAGGATTTAGAGCTGAAAAAAAGTCTTTTACTATCCCCGGATATCGTTGCCATAGATAGCGCAGGCGCAAAAATGTTCGGACTGGCACCTAAAAAAATATCTTACATCAAATATGCTGCCAAATCGAAACTTGGAGAAATGGATTTATCAAAAATCACAATTAAAAAAATATACTTGTAAGACGGATCAATGAATCTTCGCAGAATCAGGGTTGCCTCCGGCATAATTGTTGTTTTCCTGTTCGTTGTTGTTTTTTTAGGAGACCCTAACATCGCGCTCAGGTTATCCACAAAGCTCACGTACCTGCAGTTTGTACCGTCAGTGACCAAATTCTTCCTATATGCCGGCGGGACTGCATCCATAGGTTTTCTATTGATCATAATACTGACACTGATTTTCGGTCGAATATATTGCTCGATGTGTTGTCCGCTGGGGATCTTTCAGGATGTCCTTAATGCCTTTTGGAAAATGCTTTCAGGGAAGAAAAGGACTTACATATATTTTAAATCAAACCCCCTCCTGCGAAATGCCATCCTGGTCATCACACTGATCTCTGCCATTACAGGGTCATTGTTTTTTGTCAATCTTGTTGATCCATACAGTTTATTTGGCCGGATCATCTATTTTTTTGTCCGCCCCATTGTCTATCTGATAAACAATCTGGGA
>PIVQ01000822.1 GCA_003354055.1 Desulfobacteraceae bacterium
CCTTTGCCGACTTCCCCCTGGGCATCAATTGATCCGCCGTGCCGATGAATGATCCGCTGGACCGTGGCAAGACCGATGCCGGTGCCTTCAAACTCATGGGGAGAATGAAGACGCTGGAAAGCGGAGAATAACTTGTCCACATAGGCCATGTCAAAACCGGCCCCATTGTCCCTTACAAAGAGTCTGCTACCCCCTTCATGGTCTTCCATACCAAATTCAACTCTGGCATCTTCGGTTTTTGATGTAAACTTCCAGGCATTACCTAAAAGATTTTCCAATACTGCGCGGATCAGGGTGGCATCGCCATGGACCATTATACCCTGGGAAATATGGATGCTGACCTCTCTATCAGGGTCATTGTCCTTAAATTCGCCGAGTATCTCCGATGCCATCCGGCTCAGGTCCAGGGATTTTTTTACTATTTTTCCCCGGGACAGACGGGAGAGCTGAAGCATGTCGTCAATGAGTAGACCCATTCTCACACATCCTTTCCGTATCCGGCTTAGATAATCCTTTGCGGTATCATCCAGAGTGTCTTCGAAATCTTCAACCAGGGCCAGGCTAAATCCGTCAATGCCCCTGAGAGGTGCCCGCAGATCATGGGACACCGAGTAGGCAAAGGCATCCAGTTCCTTATTGGCATCTGAAAGCTGAGCAGTCCTTTCTCCCACCATTATTTCTAAATTGTCATGGGAGTGCTTTAACACCTTCTCTGCCGCTATGAGTTTGAGTTCCGCATTGTGGCGTGCTTCAACCATGAGGTTTGCAGAGCCGGCTAAGTCTGAAAACTCCTGAAAATTCAACTCATCTGTTTTAACGCTGGCAGCTTCGCTTGAGGCTCTTACAAAAAAGTGTCTGAAAATATCAAAATTCTTTTTGGTTTTTGCTGAAAAATATCGTGCAAATAAAAAGGTGAATAAAATCAAGACCAATGAGCTCAGAATGATTTTTAATAAATCCGACCGCAGGTTCATAATCAGGTCAGCCCTTTTTTGGGCAATGACCTGGTCAATTTCATCAATGGGCTGACTGGTATTGACGATAAATTCAAGACTCCGTACAGCCATTGCAAAGGCAAGTTTTTTACTCTGAGTCCCGCCGCCTTCGCTGTATTGATCCTCAGTGGAAAATTGAAAAAATCCCCCTTCCTTATTTTGGGATGCTGATTTCAGCATGTCAAAATAAGGTGTCCCGCTGATACCGGTTGCGGCTTGATTCGGCAGCCAAACCTTATTATCCGATACCAAAGTTTTTCCGTCTAAGGTTGATATGGAGATACTGCCCTTGTTGCCAAACTTGATATTGGCGACCCTGCCAAAAATCTCTTTCTGAATATCATCTTCCACATAGTCCAGATATTCTCCCACGGCAATGAACCAGTCAAAGGGCTCGAAACTTTTGTAATAGGTGATTTTAGGGAATTCTTTGTCCGTGGGTTTACGACCCTCAGTATACTTGACCCAGTTGTAGATATAGTATCCTTCCCTCTGGCTTTTAACCAGCTTGATGATATCCGGAAGCGGGTGTACCCCTGCTTTATTTTTGATGCCAAGTAAATTGTTGCCTTCAAAGACCGGTTTGGGGGGATACATGACCGAATTACCGTCAAGGTCATCAATAAAATAGTAATTCCTGTTGTCAAAAAACCTCACCGTGCGCAGGGCATCCACTATATTTTTCCTCAATTCTCCATCGGACTGGATATCCTTATTGGTCTGGTATAAAAATGAGGCTGTTTTATGGGCTTCATATACCCGTTCTTTAATGGCCTGCCTGAGCCGTTCCCTTGTCAGATTCTTTTTAAAGTTGATATAATCCACGGCATTTTCAACTTCGGTTTTTATGAGGGCTTTTTTCTGATCTATATAATTTTTACGCAAATGGATGGCCTGTTCTTTGAAATCGTCATACTCGTGGGACATCCATAGATAGCCAATGATGAGTATTGAAACACTGGAAAGCAAAATCATACTGATTAAAACAGATTTAAACAGGCTTGGTTTTGATTTCATAATTATGCCTACCTCTCACGGGTTGGTGTATGATCTGAAAATTTCGCATCATACATGAATCAAGAACAGATCCTATCCACTGGTCAAGCTTAATTGAATTCGTATCTTTTTACTATATAGTAGAGGCGACATCTGCTCAATCTTAAAATAAAAATGTATGATTTTGACCCTCTTGGTCAATGGGTTTATGGACTGACACCATTGGGCCCGCTAAACTTCCGGTCAGGACGACCGGGATGTTGTATCCCCCCACCGACAACGCAGCCGGGTGGGGGGGGCTAATCTTGTGTTTATTCGGATATGGCGGAAGACTGTTGTGAGGCGGTCATCCCGCTATCCTCCCGATGGCTATCCTCCCTGCGGTTCTCCCGTTTTTTTTCAAAGCCGATGAAAAAGGCCAGAAGGGATGGCACCACAAACAGGGTGAGCAGGGTGGACAGGGCCAGGCCGCCGAGCAGGACGGAACCAAGTCCTCTGTATAATTCACTGCCTGCTCCGGTTGAGATGACCAGGGGCAGCATTCCGAATACAGAAGTTGCCGCGCTCATGAATATGGGGCGGATCCGGGTTCTGACCGATTCTGTTATGGCGGGAATCCCTGTGTATCCCCCATATCTTACGTTGTTTAACGACTGGTGAACAATGAGAATGGCATTGTTCACTACGGTGCCCACCAGAATGATGAAACCGAGCATGGTGACCACATCAAAACCCTGGGGGGCGATATAGGCATCCACCAGGCGCAGGCCGATGAATCCGCCTGCCCCGGCCAAAGGCACGGTGAACATGATGATAAAGGGATAGAAAAAGTTTTCAAACAGGGCTGCCATGAGCAGGTAGGTGATGGCCACGGCAAGAAGGAAGTTCCATTGGAGGGCATCACGGGTCTGGGTCAGCTTGTCTGCATTCCCGCCCAAGGTGATCTCGACTCCGGGCAAGCGTCCTGCATCCTGCATCGGGCGAATGACTTCGTTTTGTATGGTTTCCATGGCCTGCTGCAGGGGCATGGCCTCGGGCGGGGTGACCTGAAGTCTGACATGGCGTTTGCGTTCCAGGTGGTTGACCTGGGTCATGCCGCGGGTATAGATAAGTTCCGAGACATCCCC
>PIVQ01000823.1 GCA_003354055.1 Desulfobacteraceae bacterium
TTACTTCCGCTGGCTTGTGTCGTAAAATTGGAATCAGAAACAGGCGATAGAATGTTGAATACTCTTTAAAAATTAAAATTTATGAATCAAAGTCTTGACTTGCCTTCTCATGGAAGGGAAAGTCTTGGGGGAATTTGAAAACCTTGATACTCAACCCCATAGTCAGAAGTCCTACCTTTGAGGTTTATTCCGTTTGGAAAAACCAAGATCAAATCTAAATCTCTATCAAGATTAGAATCTTGTATCGTTGATCACATCACAGACGAGAAATGGGAATCAGGCTCCATTTTCGGCTGAAGAGATTACACTATAATCTTAAAAGTAGACGGGGGCCTTTTGGTGGGCGTTTCCTGAGCAGGTTCTTTACCATCCCCACCTTCCCGGACTTTCGGACCGAGTTTGAAATCACTATGGAATTCATGCCCACAGCTCGGGCAACGCATGAGCATTCCCCCAATATCTGCAGGGATACGAAGCTGTTGATGACATCCTTTGCAATTTTTGATGACATAATTTTCCATAGGTATTGTATCGGCAAGGGAGTTGTAACTATTAAACAAAGAGTCGCCACGATATAAAAACTTGCATTAGTTTACCCAAAAAACCTCTTGCTCTCAGCAATGAATTTCCACCACGGAACAGAGTCATGGTCACTTAACGTCTTTTCTTGGCAGACAACGCTTGCCCAACAGGGATAGATAGCCCACAGGATTTATTTTCTTTTAAAAATTGGGTTTAATATCCAGCCTTGGACGTCTCAAACGGTCTGATAATATTCTATCGAATTCAAATTTTCGACTCTATATATTGGTACCTTTAAAGCTTAATTTTGTGAAGTAAGTCATTTGATAAATTCCGAGTTATTTAATTGAATCTTAAAAGTTGAAAACCACATAGAAAAAATGGTGGGGTTATTTTTTATTGGATCACCCTTTCTGCTCAATATTCTCTTTGTCCGTGATGATTTCAAGATGCCTTGCCAGATAGACTCGAAGCGGGCATGTACAATAATAAATTTTATCTGCCTCCAATGAAAAATAGCACTCGAAAGGAGTCTTTTCAAGACACAATAGGTGTGACTTCAAACCGATATCCTTGGCCCTGCACAAATACTTAAAATCTGATTTCGCACACTTGAAATGCTTGGGACAGCTTATTTTACCGATAATCTTTTCGATTTTTTTCTTGGTTTTTTCTTTCATGATATCCCTTGGAGTGGTCGGTATTTATATTATTGAGTTGAATATGGAAGAATTGCTTCTGATAATGGTCTTAGGCCATATAGTTTAACCCAGAATCTATGGTCACATCCATAGAATTTTGTTGGTGTACACGCACGGGTTATGTTTTTATCTCAGGACTCTTTAGTTAGATTTCGTGTTTTCAAGTGCTATTACGCCAAGAATAAAAATAAGAATACTGAAACCTAATGGTCCTAAAAAGGGTGTTTTTTTTAGCTCTTTTTCATTAGCAATAGCCAATTCAAGTATAACCCAAGCAACGTAAGAAATTGCAGACAATAAGCCAAGGAACATCCATTTAAGTAATTCTATTATGGCATCAATTAAGGCCTCTCTTTTTATTGAAATAGGTTCGGTTTCTAAAAGAGCAGGATATTTTCTTGTTGTTTTATAATACCTATCCCGTGCACGAGGCCAACCAATTAATATGACGGTGATCAATTGATCTCCCTTTTTAAACCTAACATAAACGACACCGTTTCCTTCATAGTATCACCTTCAATTTGGTTTAAATTTATTCACTATAATATACAAAAATTGGCCCTTGGCATTTTGTTTTATTACCGCCTGTATAACAATTTACAGACAATATGGTCCCTTTTTGAGGCTTCCATATGCCAAGCATAATAACCATAGGTTTTTTCCCTACTGTTGTAGAAATTTTGGGGTGACTCATCCACTGGTTAAGCGCAGGTTCTATTTGGTTGTTATCGTATATCCAGGCAACCTCAATTACTTTTCCGTTATCTATAACAACTTCAACTTCAGAAGCTTTGCCAAGAGGACCATTAAGAATTTTAAGATCTCCCGTTGCTATACTATAGCTCATGACATAAACCTGAAGTTGGCCGCAGCCTAAAGTTTGATTCTTGACCCAATTCGAATATTTTTCATCGGTCTTAATCAATGACGGAGGTCCGAAAAAAGTTATGACGTTGTCTGGAGTTAATTTTAAAAAATTGAATGACTGCCATTCTTGACTACTATCAGCTGCATTAGATAGAGTTGTTATTGCTAAAAACGCTATGACTAATAGTGATTTCAACATGCCTTCTTTCCTAATTTATAAGTAGAATAAATTATTATATGTTTGATTACTGTTCATGAACCCTCCCTTTGATTTCATTATTGCTAATGATCCGGATGAGAGACAGCGAAAAGCGATACGATCTATAATTCAGTATCAAGGCGAATTTCCGTTGTAAAGGAATATTCAACTATATGTAAAAAAACAAATCAGAATTAATCAAGATTCCAGTAAGCTTTATTGGAGATAGAGAGGAATGAAAAAAACTGGCTTTTGGAAGACATAAAAGCTGAACGGCACCCATTCTTATGCGGTGTGGACTATTATTAACCAGTTTCAGCTTTTTTGAATCGAACCCCGGTACAATATCGTGTGGTTGGAGAAATTGGATCTGGCCGATCGAGAATTCACATAATGCATTAATATCATCCCGGCTTGAAAATCCACCAGTGGAAAAAAATTATCTTATCCATTATATGTTTATAGGCCCACAGTGGCGAACCACGAGGGTTCAGGCATGGGAGGGGGAGGACTGCTTGCGGCGTGCGGGATGCTGGCCGTCAGGACAGAAAGGCGGTAGCCCGCCCGCTTCGCTGCCGGTCAGGACGACCGGCGGGGATTTAGCAACAGGCCTTCCCCTCCCATGCCTCCACCGAATCAATTGTTCAGGTATTTATTATACCTTCCGGGCCTCTTGAAAACGACCGGGTAAGGATTACCGGGCCTCAAGATCAATGATCATCGCCGTCATAAATCCACATGGGTTCGGTTTTGCCGGCACGTTCGAACCCCAGGGAGGAATAAAATCCTATAGCATCACCGTCGGCCACGAGCATCTGCTGGTGAAA
>PIVQ01000824.1 GCA_003354055.1 Desulfobacteraceae bacterium
TACGCCTTCAGGTATTAATGCAGAATCCATATTTAATTACTCCTAAGTTTTGGATAGTTAATCATGAGATGAAGAACCGTGGTGATTCTTTCTCTCATCCCATTCGCCATCAAGGTAGTTGTCCCCGGCCTTTCTCACCCATTCACGCTCGGACAGGTAGTAGATCTTGGTGTTGGTGCCAAGACGTTCCAGAAGCCTGAATACCTTCGGATTCCTGGATTTGCCGACCACTTTCGGGTTTCTGGGGTCGGGATGGGGATCGGGTTTGACAATCTGATGGACCGCATGGGCCTCGTTGTTCAGGTCACCAAAGGTAATGGCTCCGGCCGGGCACGCTGTGGTGCAGGCGGTCTGGTATTCCATCTCTTCGATTTCCCGTTCTTCCACATAGGCTTTTTCACGGGCCAGCTGGTATCTGTGGTAGCAGAAACTGCATTTTTCCACGACCCCCCGCATACGCGGAGATACATTGGGGCTCAGGTAATTTTCCATACCTTCGGGCCATGTTGGATCCCACCAGTTAAAATACCTTGCATGGTAAGGGCAGGCCCCCATGCAGTACCGACAGCCGAAGCAGCGGGTGTAGATCTGGCTGACAATCCCTGTGTCGTGTCCATAGTCGGTTGCAGTTGCAGGACATACGGAAACGCAGGGAGAATGGCCGTGATCACCTTTGCCGCTGCAATGCTGGCAGGGACGAGGCATATATACCACTTCTGTTTCAGGAAAGGATTTGCCGTTGGTCAGTTTATAGACCCGCATCCAGGTGATACTATCCTTTTTCCTGGTTTCATCCTCCTTAAACGGAACATTATTCTCTGACATGCACGACACCATGCAGGAGCCGCATCCCGTGCATTTGTCCAGATCAACAACCATTCCGAACTTGTGTGCTTTTTTATTTTGTATCATCAGAACCTCTTGTAAGATTTCTTTTCCATATCATTTAGGCCTTGGAATCAGGCGCTTTTAATTGTCGCTTTGATTCCAAAGGCGGCATCCAGTCCTGAACCAGGCTCAATTACCGGGCCTATCAAATCGTTCACATTTACGCCCTTGCCAGCCACAAACGGGTTGTCAAATGTGTGACCCAGGCCTTTTACCATCCCGATGACACCCGGCATGATACCTTCGTTAAAGTTTATCTTTACACGGGCCTTGCCCTGGGGGGTTGTCAGTACGGCATCGCCGCAGTCTTTCAGCCCCTTGGCTGTAGCAGGATTGATTTCCACCACAATATCCGTTCCGGATAATACCTTGTCAGACACGGTTTTAATGGCAAAAGGGGAGGCCGCCGGAATGGTTCCGGTGAGCCGCATATTGTCAATGGGGACCAGAAGGAGTTCTCCGTCGCCCTGGGCCTGAACCGTGGCAGGGTTGGAAGCTAAAAAGCTCACATCCGTACCGGGTGTTCCCATGGGAGAGCCTTCGGATACAACCGCATAGCCTTCTTCAGACAGAGAATCCCAGATACCTTCTGCAACACTTTCCAGAGCTTCGTCATAGGTTTCCCATTCAAAACTTTCTGCAATGGTTCCGCCCAAAGCGCCCGCCAAAAGGATCAGAGCATCACCAGGGTTCTTTGTATCAAACACGGGATCAACCATGGGACGTGCCAGACCCACAACCGTCTTAGGCAAACCTGCCGCGGTGGGTACATCTTCCATCCGTTCCAGAAAGGTGGAGGCGGGGAGGATCACATCTGCTTCCATGGCAGTCTCGTCCATGAAGGAGGAAAAACTGACCACAAAGGGAACCTTTTTAAAAGCCTCTTTTACCCGTTTGGTGTCTTTGAGGGTGTAGCAGGGATTGGCATTGTATACAAAGAGTGCATTCATGACAGGTTTTGATGATGCGGCAAGCTTGTCAACCAGTTCGTTAACTGAACCGGCCAGTTTGTCCTGGCCTGCACCCTTTTCCGCAGTCGCATCCATTGCGCTTTCCGGAAAAGAAAGATAATCGTCTTTTGCCATGACAAAGGCACCGCCTTTTTTGTTCAGACGGCCGGCCAGTGCGTTCAGGGTCTGGACAGCGGCAAATTCTTTCAGGTTCTGTCCGTGATCTCCCCTGCCCGTTCCGGGAACTGCAACCGGCATTTTTGCCTTAGCAAAGGCAAGAGCCAGTTTTTCAACATCATCGGCTTTTACACCTGTGATGGCTTCAACCTTGGCAGGTGTGTACTCTTTTTGAACCACTGCTGCAAATCTGTTGAATCCGCCGGTAAAATTACCGGGAACAAACAGGTTCTTTTTCAGAAGAACCGCACAGAGTCCAAGGGCCAGGTCCGCGTAGGTTCCCGGTTTGATGGGGATCCATTTGTCGGCATTGGCGGCTGTATTGGAGAGTCTGGGTTCAATCTGGTAGAGTTTTGCATGGCGTTCTTTTTTGGTGCCATTGGCTTTGAAACAGGCTACGGGAGATCCCCAGCCTTCAATGATGCCGGCACCAAAACTTAAGACAAAATCAGAATTTTCCAGGTCAAATCCAATGGTATTGCCTGCACCGTGAAGTGTATCAGCGGTCAAGCCCAAGTTGCCTTCCAGGCTTGGCATGGCATAGGCATTGGGAGAGCCGAATGCATCCAGAAACCGATTGAACATGGCTGCCATGGATCCTTCTGTCTTGCCTGTAACAAGTCCTAGGGTCTGGGGGGTACCGGCTTTACGAATATCAGCCAGTTTGCCGGCCACCAAATCGATGGCATCGTCCCAGGAAATGGCTTCAAACTTGTCGCCGTTTTTCCGCATGGGAGTTTTAACCCGTGAAGGGTCATACATATACTGGAGCCCTGCAATACCGTGGAGGCAGGCACCACCGGCATTTACCGGATAGTCGCTGCGCCCTTCGATTTTTATGGGCCGTCCTTTTACTTTTCTAACACTGATGCCGCAGCTTCCGGGACAGAGGCTGCATACCGAACTATCATATGTTATTTCACCGTCTTCTGGAACCGGGATCCAGGGCCAGTTCTGGGACCAGATGGAGGAATCATCTGTAAGCTTCAACCCTACAGGGGAAACCGCTATACCCGCAGCTGCGCCAAGTCCCAATCCCAAGAAGCTTCGTCTATCAACTTTCATAAGTCATCCTTTATAAAGTTTGAAATTCTTGTCGTT
>PIVQ01001670.1 GCA_003354055.1 Desulfobacteraceae bacterium
TATGGGTAGGCATCGTAAAATACTTGGCCTTCAAACCCTTGTGTACGAATACCGGTATTGCTTCCATCGCGGTTACGTAAACTACGGCGCTGGCTAAATAAAGCGCCATCGGCGTACCAATCGCTATCGGTTGGTGCGTATTTTAAACCAAACTCAACAAGGGTGTTTTCGGTAGCGAAGTTTTGTGCACTGATTGCGTTGTCGCCACCCAGTGATGTGCCACCAGCCATGCTGTTTGATGTAGCTTCGTTATAACTTGCCGCACCGTAAGTGGTGTAATCATTATTTAGTTTGTAATTAAAGCTAACTTGACCCGATTGCAGTGTGTCGCTAATGTTATCACTGGCGGCGACTTGACCTTGTGGTGCAATTGGATCACGTGCTTCTACATCATAATAATCAACACGATAACCTACGCTTGTATGAAACTTATTTGTCCAATCTGAATCTTGCTGAATAGCAAACCCAGTTTGCCACGAGCGAGAGTCCGTAGTGTCTGATAAATTAAAGTCGCCGCTACCATCGTTGTTAATATCGTACTGGCCACCAGGAGATACAAACACACCTGGACTAATTTCAATTAAACGTGCTTGTTGCGCATTGGTTAAAGGAATACGACGATTTGAAATAGGGCCAGTTAAATCAATCGGTAAATCGGCTTCGGTAGTAAATTGGCTGTAACCTAATACACGGTTGTAACGTACATCAAATGCAAAAATTGTTTGTTGTTTGTCTCTCCATTGATAAGTTAACT
>PIVQ01000129.1 GCA_003354055.1 Desulfobacteraceae bacterium
ATCAAAACTTGGGTTCATATCGACCTCCATTCCTATTTCTTATAGAAATATCAGGTAGATAATCTCCTTTGACCTGTCAAAGGTCAATTATGATTTTGTTACGTCAAGTAGAATAATATGTTGAGTGGATGACTCAAGTATCATTATCCAAAGTAAAAATCTTATATGGGATAATTTTGTCCAAGATATCTGCTGTATCCATGATATTTTTTTGAACAGAAAAAAATGAATTTTCAGTAAAATATTGAAGCAAATGAGAACCCTTTAAAAAGCAATTCGCTGCTCC
This sequence comes from Desulfobacteraceae bacterium, assembly GCA_003354055.1. Next base: position 287 of record PIVQ01000129.1, read on the forward strand.
CCCTTTTCTCGCTGTTCCAGCTGTTCTCGCTTCTCTCGCTTATTCCATCCGCCTGATATCATCCTCCAGCATAATCCGGCAATAGCGGCAGAAATGACGGGATTTTCTGTCCACATCATCTATTTTCCGGCAATAATACATGATACATCGTTCATCATCACAATGACGAAGGTCAAAGCAATGTCCCAGTTCATGAACAGCCTCTTTGAGAATCCGGCCGGCCCCGGCATCCACCCCGCCCATGTCCGGCCCGCTGATGAGTCTTGATATGGATATGATGCATGCCCTGCCGCCAAGTTGGGCTTCCCCGTATACGTGGGTAAGGATCGGAATAAAAAGATCTTCACGGGTGATTCCCAGGATCTTGAGACCATCGTCGGGACAGAGGGACGCCAGGGAATCCAGCACCGGAGTGGAATGATATTGATTCCGCTCCGCATCATGGGCAAATCCCAGATCATCCAGCAGCGTCACCACCCGGATGTTAAACCCGAATATTTCGGGCAGCTTATTCGCCAGAATCTTTGTCACCCAGGGGGCAAGCTCTCCGATGGGCGAAAGGATCAATGTGTGGGAAGAGGCGGTCATTGCTCAGTCTTTATCAGGACCTTTTGGCGAGACCAGTTCATAACGTTTTATCTTATTATAGAGGGTGGACCTGTCAATACCCAGAAGGACTGCCCCCTTTGAGATATTCCACCCGGTCTGCTCCAGAATTTTGGCAATATGGTTCTTCTCCATATCGCTGAGGGAGAAATACCGTTGTTTTAACTCCTCCTCCAGTGAAAAGCCGATGGGCAGATCAAGGGGAGTGATGGTCCGGGTCTTACAGACCACGACGGCCCGCTCCACAGCATTGGACAATTCCCTGACATTGCCCGGCCATTCATAGAGCATGAGTTCATCCATGGCATCTCTTGCGATCCGTTCCACTCCCCGGTTAACCTCCCGTGTGAATTTCTCCAGAAAATGATTAGCGAGCAGGGGAATATCTTCCTTACGGTCCCGCAAGGGGGGCATGGTCAGGGTAATGACGTTGAGGCGATAGTAAAGATCTTCCCTGAATATCCGGTTCTGGATGGCCTGAACCAGGTCGGCATTGGTGGCGGCGATAACCCTGAAATCAGCGGTCAGGGGTTGGGTACCCCCGACTTTGTAAAAGATCTTATCCTCCAGCACCTGGAGGAGATCGATCTGCATGCGCATGGAAATTTCACCGATTTCATCCAGAAACAGAGTCCCGCCGCAGGCCACCTCCAGACGACCTTTCCGGTTTTCCTTGGCATCGGTGAATGCCCCTTTTCTATGGCCGAACAATTCGCTTTCCATGATATGGGGGGGGATGGCCCCACAATTCACAGAGACAAAAGGACCGTCCTGCAAGCGGCTGTTGGAGTGGATGGCCTTGGCAGCAAGGCCCTTGCCGGAACCGGTTTCTCCGGTAATCAGTACCGTGGCCTCTGAATCCTTGATATCCCGGATCAGGGTAAAGATCTCCTGCATGGGCCTGGACTGGCCGATCATGCTTTCAAACCGTGCCTGCTCCTCAAAGGTCTCTTTGAGATAGATATTCTCCCGTTTTTGAGACCTATGATCCATAAGCTTCTTGATAAGGACCCCAAGTTCATCCGGGTCAAAGGGCTTGAGAAGATAGTCAAAGGCATGGGATTTCATGGCCTGGACCGCAGACGGCACAGAGCCGAAAGCCGTGATCATGATCACATCAATATCCGGGTACTCTTCTTTGACATGAGCCAGCACATCCATCCCGGATATCCCGTCCATCTGGATATCCAGAAGGATCACATCAAAACTGCTGGTTTTAAGGGCTTCAATGGCCAGTTCACCGCTTTCCAGAGTATCCACTTGATATCCGTCCCGCCGCAACCATCCGGCAAGGGATTCCCGGATGACCAGCTCGTCATCCACCACCAGAATACGTGCTGCTTCCATATAACTATCCCCTTAATCTAAAGGATTTCCACCAGCCTTTCCCGGTCATGCCGGCGCCTGGGGGTCTGATCACCCGCCCTGTACCCCAGAGCCACCAGTACAGCCACCTGGAACTCACTGGCATCAATTTCAAGAATCGCTTCCACTTTATCCTTTTCAAACCCCTCCATGGGACAGGTATCTATACCCAGCGAGGCAGCAGTTGTCATTATATTGGCAAGACCGATATAGCATTGTTTGGCAGTCCAGGCATAGGTCGACATCCTGGGATTAACTTCGGTCTTAAGATACCACTTGTACCGATCCACATAGGCTTTGGTAGAATCTTCGGGAAGGCCCCGGCGCCCAAAATTTTTCAGTACATAATCATTGTCCGGCTCAACCAGTGACGGTCTTGCAAGAATCACAATCACATGGCTGGCATCGGTGACCTGGGCCTGGTCCCAGCAGGCAGGCCTGACCTTTTCTCTTATCTCTTCTGAGGCCAGTACCAGAAACTTCCAGGCCTCCATGCCAAAGGAGGTGGGGGAGAGACAGGCCGCATCAAGAATGATATCCAGATCTTTTGGACTCACTTTTTTATCAGGGTCAAATTGTTTACAGGCATGACGAAAATTTAACGCATCTATTACAGGATTCATATTTTTTCCTTTTACACGATATCTTCGGGTCGTCTTTTTGGGTTCAGGTCTCGGGAGCCTAAATCAGAGTGTCAGGGGCAAGCATACCGCCAAAATTGAATCAGCGTACAGCACAAGAAAGGACAAATTCCCAAGACCGGTTTAAAGTATAGTCAATATTTCCCCTGAACAAAAGTGCTTATTGATAATTCTGGGATTTCTGATAGGCTAAAAATTAAAAACCTATTTGCTATGCCCCTGAAAAAACATATAAAAGCCATAATTGACCCACCCGGAAAAGCTATGCCCATAGGGATTGACTATTTTCGTGAACGGCTGTTGTTCTCTCTGCTTCTGGTCATCGCCGGATTCGGTTCCATTGCCTACCTGCCCAGTATTTACTATGGGTTTATCTACAAATACTACAGCGTAATCTTCATTGACACCCTTGCCTTGGGATGGGTATTTTTTCTCCTTGTCAGAAAAAATCTTTCCTTTTTTCACAAAAGCCTCGGCCTGCTTGTTGTCTTTTATATTCTCGGGGTATGGCTCCTGGTCATTCTGGGTCCGACAGGCGCGGGCTTCATGTGGCTGTTACTCTTCTCCATTATGACCGGGGTGCTGCTGGGATTTAAGCCGGCCATCCTGTCCTTTTCCCTTAACTTTATCACCATTGCTGTACTCAGTGTACTGGTGTTCAAACAGATCCTGACCTGGCAGTACATCCCCTCTGCGGGAAGGGTCATCTGGACCGTAAAAGCCGTCAACTTTATCTGCATCAATGCCATCGTTGCAATATCTACCGGATTTTTGATCACTAAAATCAGTTGGATGGTCAGGGAAGAACAGCAGCGCCGCCGAGCCCTTGCCCTGGAAATGCAGGCACGGCTCCAGGCAGAAAAAGAAAACAAGGATCTCACCATCCGGTTACACCAGTCCCAGAAAATGGAAGCCATGGGCACACTGGCGGGCGGTGTTGCCCATGACTTCAACAATATACTGAGCACCATTATGGGATATTCGGAATTGTCCCTCCTTGAGCCCAAGGTACCCGAACAGGTGCGGGAGAACCTTAACCACATTATCAGAGCAGGTGAACGCGCCAAGGGAATTTCTCACCAGATCCTTACATTCAGCCGTCAGACACCTTCCCATAAAGTTCTCAATGATCTGGGCCAAATTGCAAAAGAGTGCATCGACTTCTTTAAAATAGGTATCTCTCCGGGAATTACCCTGACCCGGGATATCCCCCCGCAGCCCTTCCCAATCCTGGCAGATAAAAACCAGATATACCAGGTTATCATGAACCTGCTGACAAATGGTTTCCAGGCCATGGATCATGCTCTGAACCTAAGTGATGAAAAAAAGCGGACGGAAAAAAAGTATAACATATCCCTGTCTGTCACCCATGTCACCGGTCTGGACATTCCCGCAGGGCAGGACAGCCCCACTGCGAGTTATCTGGCTCTTATTGTTAAAGATACAGGCAAAGGCATCCCCCCCGAACTTGTTTCAAGGGTATTTGAGCCCTATTTTACCACCAAGGAAACCGGCAAAGGAACCGGAATGGGCCTTTCCATCTCCCATGGAATCATCAAAGACCACGGAGGAGAAATCTTCGTAAAGAGTGACACCGAGAAAGGTAGTACATTTACAGTATTTTTGCCCGTTCATGGCAAAACCGCTCCTGTGACGCCCACGGCAATTGATCCAAAACTTGGCGGCCGGGAACGTATCCTGATGGTAGATGATGAGACAGCGGTATTAAATATTCAAAAAAACTTTCTCACCCTGTTCGGATACCGGGTCACGGTGTGTAATACTCCGGCCAAGGCATTGAACCTGATCCGGAATAGAGCCCATAGATTTGATCTGGTGGTAACGGACCGAAAAATGCCTGATATGACAGGAAATGAATTACACCGCCTGATATCCGGATACCGCCCCGGCCTGCCGGTTATTCTATGTTCCGGCTTCCCGGCCAAAGAAGATGAGGAAATCTTTGACTATGTGCTGGTCAAACCGGTCACCAGAATCGATCTGGCCACAGCCATAAGAAGGATATTGGACAAGCAAAACCCTCAAACTCCCTCGCATCCCAATTAATTAATCAACCAAAAACTATCTTTCTTTGGACATGGGCTACCCTTGAAATAAGCCTTCAAGGGAGGGCAAAAATATATCCACCAGGGTTTGGTGGACCCATTTAAAATAAGCCTCGGAAGCAGGATCCAGACGAAGGAGCCAGGCCGCGCTTTCAGGGGTGCCTAAATAATAAAAGAGCAAGGCATTAAAGCTGTCCGTAAACCTGCAGACATCTTCATGGGACGCTTTGAATTTAAGGGATTGGATGAGTTGTTCCCGGACCGATTCCACAATTCCGATGATCCGGGTTTTACCGGGAACCGTTTCAACGGTTTCAGCAGAAAGGTTCAATAAAAATATCCTGAACGACCAGGGATGACGTCTTGAAAACTCGATGAGACGGATGACAAACACGGAAAAACCACTGGCCCGCTCCATGCGGCTGACTTCAAGTATGGCCTTTTCCGAGGCCAAAAAAAGCTCGGAACAGATCTGCTCTGCTACTGCATCAAAAAGCTCGGCCTTGGTGGGGAAGTAGTATCGAATCAAGGCATGGGGAAATCCGCCTTGTTTTGCAATCATTCGGATGCTGGCCGCGGTATAAGATTTTTCAGAAAAGATCTGGATGGCGGCATCCAGAATGGCTTTTCGGGTCTGTTTGGGATCTTTTTTCTTTTTTTTCATTCCATGTGATTCCATTCTCCGATTTCGGATACGCCACCCTAACACAGGGATTGCATGCTTTCAACTCAGTTTTTTTTGTACAGGCGTACAAATATATCTTGACACGCTTTCCCACTTATGCGAATTTTTTGCACAGTCGTACAAAACACTGTTTAATTGAAAAAACATTATGGAAGGTGTGTCATCTTGAATCACCAGGTCCAGCCGATCACCAAACAGGAGATCACCCAATTTGCCAGTTCCCACGGCTTTGAGGATGTGGGATTTACCACTGCCGCCCCCTTTGATGACCATAGAGCCTTCCTGAAAAACCGGAATGCTGAATATGGCTGGGCAAGGGAAAAAGGCCTGGCACTTCTTGAAGGCACGGATCCCCGGACCATTCTTCCCGACGCCAAAGCCATTATTATCCTGATGGAAGTCTATGTCCGCCACACCTATCCCAGAGAGATGGAAGCCCATTTCGGGCGATGCTATCTGGATGACGACCGGATAACCAAACACGGCCTTGCCAAACGAATCAGGGCTTTTAGAGGGGAACTGATCGCAAGGGGAATCAAAACAAAATGCCCCTTCAACCTTCCCCACAGGGCAGCCGCCGCCAGAGCCGGCATGGGTACATTCGGTAAAAACTGCCTCTTTTATTCCCATAAAATCGCCCGAAAGAGCTCCTGGATCTTACCCATTGCAATTGTCATTGATCAGGAACTTGAACCGGATGCCCCCACAACCGGAATGGGATGCCCTGACTTTTGTAAAAACACCTGTATTGCCGCCTGCCCTACCCGGGCGTTAAAGGGCAACGGCACCATTGATCCCAGACGCTGTATTTCCTATCTGTCCTATTTCGGGGAAGATTTGACACCTGAAGAACTCCGGGAACCCATGGGCATCATGGTGTATGGGTGTGACCGCTGCCAGAATGTCTGCCCCAGGAATGAAGCATGGCTGGCAAAAGACCGTCCACTGAATCCCAGAGTAGCGGCCAAGGCAAAGGACTTTTCCCTGACCCGCTTGCTGCATATGGACAAACCATATTTTGAAACAAAAATCTGGCCCCATATGTTTTATATGGATTCCACTGAGATATGGCGATGGAAAATGAATGTGGCAAGGGCCATGGGCAACACCCGTGACAGGGATTTTGTTCCTGAGCTGATTCGTGCATTACACCCTGGCCAGGATGAACGTGTCAGCGCCATGATCGCCTGGTCCTTGGGGAAACTGGGTGGTCAAAACGCCCGAAATACTCTGGCTAATTTTAAAAAGGATGCATCAGGTACCGTACTGGAAGAAATCACAAAGGCACTAAGATAAACCAAGTGCATTCACCTACGGAGGACAGCAATGACAGACCCCATCTTCAGACAACTCCAGAAACAACTGGATCAATATTCTCTTGGATTTCCCGCCACGAAATCAGGCATTGAAATTCTTATCCTTGAAAAACTATTTACCATTGAACACGCTAGAATATTTCTTCAGCTCACCCCCATGCTTGAGACGCCTGAGGCCATTGCCCCAAAAACCAAGATGGATGCGGATAAGGCCGCAGTCACTCTGGCCGACATGGCAGACAGGGGTCTGCTCTTTTCCCTGAAAAAGGCCGACAACGTCCGGTACGGCGCCATCCCCTTTGTACACGGCCTTTTTGAATTCCAAATCAACAAAATGGACAGAGAATTGGCAGCCATGGTCCGCCAATATATGGATGAAGAGTTCAAGGATGCCATGGCAGCGTCCCTATCCAATTTCCTGCGGGTTATCCCGGTGCAAAAATCCGTGGATGCCCGCAGCCGGGTGGCAGCCTATGAGGATGCCGTAAAAATTCTTGAAAATGCCGATCCTATAGTAATCACGGAGTGTGCCTGCCGCAAATCCTCAAAAATGATCGATACGGCCTGCGACAAACCATTGGAGGTCTGTTTCATGTTCGGATCAATGGGCCAGTATTACCTGGATCATGACATGGGGCGGAAGATTGATGCCCAGGAAGGGGCACGCATTCTGTCCCATGCTCACGACAGCGGCCTTGTGACCCAGCCGGCCACCGCGCAGAACCCCAGCGGCATGTGCAATTGCTGCGGCGATTGCTGCGGTCCTCTGACATCCTTAAAAGGTCATCCCAAACCCGCAGAACTGGTTTTTACCAACCACTTTGCAATAGTTGACCAGGATCTTTGTACCGGATGCGAGATTTGCCTTGACCGCTGCCAGATGGATGCTTTTTTGATGAATGACGACACACTGGCACAGATAAATAAGGATCGGTGTATTGGGTGCGGCCTCTGCGTGACCACCTGCCCCACCGAGGCAATAACCCTTGAACAAAAACCAGAAGACGCATTTTTAGAACCGCCTGCAAACAGCTTTGAACAGATGATGACCATGGCACAGAAAAGAGGAGTGATATAACTACCAATAATTTAAAGGAGAAAAGATGACCCATCAAGACTGGCAAACCCCTTTCTGGCCCAAAGGCGTATCCCACACAATAGAGGATTATAAAGTTCCTCTATTTGACCTCCTGGACAAATCCGCCCAAAAGTATCCTGACAATGTGTTTAGCATTTTTGGCGGCGGGACCCGGACGTATGCCCAGGCCAAGGATACGGCAGACAGAGTTGCCAATTTTCTGACTGAAAAAGGCATTCGAAAGGGGGATAAGGTGGCCATCTTTCTCCCCAACCTGCCGCAGTTTCCTGAAATTTTCTTCGGCATCCTGAAAACCGGTGCGGTTGCCGTGAACTGCAATCCTATTTATACGGCCCCGGAACTCAACCACCAGCTCAATGACTCGGAATCCAAAGTGGTCTTCTGCATGGATCACCCTGAATTTTATAAAAACACAGTGGCTGCGGTCAAAGGTACCGGCGTTAAAACCATTGTGGTCTGCAACATCAAATCTTATCTGCCCAAGATCAAAGGCTTTATAGGCAGTCTTTTGGGGAAAATTCCCAAGGCAGATATAATTGAACCGGGCCATCTCATGTTTGACGACATCGTGGCCAACGCATCCCCCAATCCGCCGGATGTTACCATTGACCCTGAAAATGATACAGCTGTTATGCTCTATACCGGCGGCACGACCGGCTTACCCAAAGGCGCAGAACTCGTCCACACCAATTTCACCCATAATGCAAAGGCATCCCTGGAATGGTGCAGACTTGTCCAGACAAAGGGAGGCCCCCCTGAAAAACTCTATGAAGGAGACTTTCATACCATACTGGGGGTATTGCCCTGGTACCATAGTTTCGGACTTACCGGGGCTATGCTGGTGGCCGTTTCTCTGGGTGCCAAGATCATCTGTATCCCTGATCCCAGGGCAGGAAATCCGCCCTTTACAGAGGTACTCAAGACCGTGAACAAGTACCGCCCGACCTTCATGTCTGCCGTACCCACCATTTTTGTGGCCTTTGCCAATCATCCTGATCTTGGCAAATACGATGTTTCTTCTTTTCTGGGATGTATTTCCGGCGGAGCGCCACTGCCTCCTGAAGTCTGCAGAGAATTTGAAGACAAAACCGGGGCCATTATCTTTGAGGCATACGGCCTGACCGAAACGGCACCGGCACTCACCGCGAACCCAACCTTTAGGGAAACCCGGAAAATCGGTTCAATCGGATTTCCCCTGCCGGATACGGACATGAAAATACTGAACATTGATGATTCGACTATAGAGATGCCCAGAGGGGAGGACGGGGAGTTAGCCGCCTGCGGCCCCCAGGTTATGAAAGGATATTGGAACCGGCCCGAAGCCAATGATGAGACCTTTATCCACATTGATGGAAAGCGTTATTTTCTCACCGGAGATATCGGTCACATAGACAAAGACGGCTATGTGGTCATCACTGACCGGAAAAAGGATATGATCCTGGTTGGCGGATTCAATGTATATCCAAGGGATGTGGAAGATATTCTCTTCACCCATCCAAAGGTGGAACTGGCAGCCGTCATCGGCGTACCTGACGCCAAAAGTGGGGAAACGGTCAAGGCCTACCTCAAACTCAAAGCCGGGGAAACCGCCACGGCAGAAGAGATCATGGCGTTCTGCAAAGAAAACATGGCCGGATACAAACGTCCCCGGCAGATCGAGTTCAGGGACGACATTCCCATGTCCAATGTGGGCAAGATACTCCGGCGTGTATTAAGGGATGAAGTTTTAGAGAACTAAAACATAGAACTATGATCTACCTGTGAGACCCGGATCAGGGCGCGACCAGCCAACGGGTCTCACAGGTGGATAATTAAAAAGAGAATAGACTTCCCCACGTGATTTATCTCCCGGAATACGAGGCACCTCTGTCAGCCAAACAACCGACTGAAATTATTAGCATTCTACAACATAAAAATTCAAAAAACAGAACTTTTATACAGAAGGAAACTGTGATATGGTGGCCCCGGCTTGCTGATACCAAGGAGATGAATGCGGCGCGGTTAAGGTATTTTTAACGGCTATACTGAAACTTAGGAGCAATATGAGGGTTAATGAGTTAAATCAGAAGAATTCATTAATTATTAAAGTCGCCTTATTTCTCAACTATCTTTCAAAAGATAATTATCAAAAACTCGCTTTGGATATCAAAAAGGAAAACAACCCCGACGTTGATATCCTTAAACACATGCGGATAAAAAATTTTATCCGCCACATGGACATCAGCGTGCTTCGCCGAAACTGTTCGGTATTTGATACAGCACACAAGGATATGCGATTCGGCCAATTGTGTGTGGCATTTGGATTTTTAACCCGATTTAATCTTGAGCTTGCCATAGATGAGCAAGAACGGCTGGCAATAGTTGGGAATTCTATCCGCCTGGGAAAATTATTGGTGGATGCGGGAATGCTTGACAAAGGCCAGCGAAATCTTGTCGTTCACAAACAAAGGGGAGAATCCCATTATCCCAAGTGCCAAGCCCGAGTGGCTTCAAAAGAAGAAGCGGGCACAAAAACGGATCCCCCAGAGCAATTACCGTCTTCCCACCCATCCCCCGATATTGACATGACCCTGTTCAGGGAGATCCGTGAAACCGATGTCATTATTCTGATACAAAATGATGCCTTAAAGGCCTATCTTCTGAAAACGGATCTTTTTGATTCGAATTTGAGAGTCACTGATTTAAAAGAACTGATGGGGAAAAATGGTATCATATATGGCATACCAGATGATGACAGCCTCTCCAATTTTATTAAAGATCCCGCATACACCAAGACCCTTTTTGAAACAGCCGACGGTGTCCCGGGGATAGACGGAAGCGATGCTCAAATTGTGTACATGTTTGAAAGAGACTATCTTAAACCAGGACTTCTTTCCCCGGACGGGTCCATGGATTTCAAAGACAGGGGAGAGATCCCCTTTGTCAGCAGGGGTGATGTTCTGGCAGAAAAAATACCGCCCAAACAAGGCAGGGACGGCATTAATATTTTCGGAGATGTAATACCGACGGCGGAACCCGCGGGTATCGACCTGACGCCCGGAAAAGGGGTCAGGCTTTCCAAGGATCAATTCAAGGCGATAGCAGAGGTTGACGGCAACCCCAAGGTAACGTCCTTAAATGAAATTTCCGTGAACGATGCCTATATCATCAAAGGCGATGTCGACTATAAAACAGGCCATGTTAAATTTGATAAAAACATTTTTATCACCGGGTCCATAAAAAATGGATTTCGGGTCGAAGGCATTGATGTTGTTGTAAATCGACTGGACGGCGGCATTATCAAGGCCCGTGGCGATGTATTTATCCAAGGCGGGGTTACGGAATCTGTGATTGAGGCAAAGGGAAAAATAAAGGCCGGTTTTATCCATCGATCCAGAGTTTCCTGCATGGGTGAGGTCATGGTCTCAAAAGAGATGGTTGACTCGGATGCCGTTCTTGAAGGTGGTTTTGACATGCCCCATGGAAGACTGTTTTCATCCAGGGTCTGTGCAAAGGGCGGGGCAAAGATTTACCGGGTCGGGTCTGAAAAAACAGAACCGGCCACTATCGTTGTCGGCACCTCAGGTTATCTTGAGAAAGAACTCGACAGGGCTGAAAAACAGCTTAAGAAAAGCACAGCAATGATGGAAGAGAACACTATTAAAAAAACCGAATTGGAAAAGCAGCTTGAAGACGCCGGAGGAAAGCTTCATAATTTTGAAAAATCCCGACAGCGGACCCTCTCCTTAATGGAGAATATGAAGAAAAAATCCAGTTCCAGCCTTGACCTTTTTACCAAAAGCCTGGATGAGGCCGGCGTTAAAATACATGAAATAAAAGATCAAATATCCCTTCTGGAAACCAAACTCAAAAAACTTAAAAGAGAGGCCACGGCCTGCGCAGAGTTGGTGAAAAAATGCTTTCAAGATAAATTCGACCTTAAACGGATCAACGAGGTCAATCGACCCAAACCAGTGTTGGATGTATCCGGTATCATCACATCACGGACAAAGGTCTGTGGCCCTAATACCCAGCTTATTTTAAGTAAGGACCTGGTACGATCCAGAATAATGGAAATGAACGCCGCAAACAATGGAAGTAACCGTGCGTCCAGAGAACTGGTCATTACGTCCCTCTAAGATACTTAGGGGCTTTTCCCACAGACAAACCAGTCTTAAAGACGAATCATCTCACCCGGGCGGTCAGGGCCGGCCACAGAAAGTACCGTATCTGATCCGTTCAATCCCTTGGCAACTTCTTCAAAGGCTTTATTGGGGCAGTTGTTCTCTTCGCTGAGATGGGCCAGAACCAGATGAGACAGATCCTGGTGCAGGAGTTCAGCCACAAGGTCCCGGGTCTCCTGGTTGGACAGATGGCCGGTTCTTGATTTGATCCGCTGTTTCAGATGCCAGGGATAAGGACCGTCGACCAGCATCTGGGGATCATGGTTGGCCTCCAGGTACAGGGCGTTACTCTGACGCAGATGATTTTTTACCAGGTTGGTTGCAATTCCTAAGTCGGTGGCAAGGCCGATCTTTTTCCCGCCGTAACTTAAAGTCATTCCGGCAGGATCACGGGCATCATGGGAAATGGAAAATGGATTGATGGTCAGGTCATCAACCTCAAAGGCTACACCGCATTCAAAAAACTTCAAATGCTCTATTTTGCCTAAGCGTTTACAGGCGCTATAGGTCTCCTTCGTAATATAAACAGGGATATCGAACCTGCGGCTCAATATCCCTGCGCCTAGCACATGATCTGTATGTTCATGGGTGATGATGATGGCTTTCAGGTTTTCAGGGGTTTGCCCCACCTGTGACAGACGTCGCTGCGTCTCAATACCTGAAAGCCCGGCATCAACCAATACTGCTGTATCCTCAGTGGATACAAAGACAGAGTTCCCCTTGCTGCCGCTGGCAAGGGGACACATACAGAAAGATTTATTCTTTT
>PIVQ01000005.1 GCA_003354055.1 Desulfobacteraceae bacterium
AAGGAGAAGTGATGAGTAAAAAACCCCCGAACTGGAGTAAGATTGGAAAGCGTTCGCGTGCCAAAGGTGCGGCATTCGAGCGTGAGGCAAAAAAGGTGTGTGCGGGTCTGTGGGATCAGGATCACTGTCAGGTGGACTGGACACGGATTCGGCCTGAGACTGCACAAAGATTGGGTGCCGGAGATTTGGCACCAACGTACTCGGAGATTGCAACCGCAGGGATTCCAGGAAGACCTGTTCTAAACTTCGGATGGGTGATCGAGTGTAAGCACCGCAGACAAATCAACGCGGTGACGATCCAAGGCTGGATTGATAAGATGCTCGTGGAAAATCCAGACCGAGTGCCCGTCCTGATCTACAGGGTGGACAACGGACCGGTGACAGTAGTGTGTCCCTCTTCTCTAGGTCTTCCTCTTCCGTGGAAAGTGACTTGGCGTCAACTGAAGGTGTTGCAAAGGAACATGGCGTCTGCGTTCTTTCTTCCTTCTTGGACGTGGCGACCATGATTGCCAAAGTAGTGTCACCCAACGCCAAGCAAGAGGATATGCAGTTAGCTCGATCGCTGATTCGGCACGAGTTGACTGACGTGTCGGTGACATACAGAGATCCCAGCGAAAAACCCTGTGTGGTCCTGGTGGAAGGACAGGAAGGTATGAAAGCCGCAGGTCTGGGGACGAAACTGCCGGTCACCGGTAGTGTTTGCTGGAGTGACAAATACAAGACATTCGTCGTGCAAACGAAGTGGATGCTTGGTCTTTTACCTGATGAACTCCGGTCTGTGGGAAAAGCCATCAAAGCCTGCGTCAAGGGGAAGCAAAGATCCTCGACGTTAGTGCTTGACCCGAAGACCTTCATGGCTGACATCAGGAAAAGAGACGTTGGTATCGACTTTGAGACTACAGGTCTCACTCCTGCGAATGACGGAATTCTGTCAGTTGGTGTTGGGTTGAAGGAAAACGGACGCTATCACGGGTACTGGTGGCCCATTTGGCATAAAGAATGGGCAGCAACACCAGGAGCAAGAAGACAGCGTATGCGAGACCTCCTCCGTTGGTGGGGGTCTGGCGGCACGCGAATCGTCCACCACGCAAAGTTCGAGTGTGGCTGGGTTGATTGGTTGCAGAAGGCTTACGGAATAAAGAGTGCCACAGATGCGGCATCCAACACCCACGACACGATGATGGAAAAGTGGTTGTTGGATGAGAACACTCCACACAACCTGGACTGGCTCTCGGTTCAGGAGTTAGGGTACAAGCCGTACTGGTTGCGTCTTGGTCCAAAAGATCAATTCAGTGACGAGAGTCTGACACTCTTAGGGCGATACAACGCCTTAGATGCTGTGGCTGGGATTGAGCTTCATCACAGGTACTGGCCACGAATGACGGAAAGACAGAAGATACTCTGTAAGGAGACTTTGGTACCGGTGTCTCTGGTGCTGGCACGTATGGAACAACGAGGAATGCACGTCAGCATTCCGAAGCTGAAGAGTGCCATCAAGGTGACACAAAAGAGAGCAAATGAGATCAAGGGTACCCTCGATGAAGAGTGGGGTGTCTTGAACTTCAATTCGGTACCGCAGATGACGAAACTTTTGTTCGAGCAGTTAGGGATGCCTGTCCTTAAGACCACACCAAAGGGCAACCCGAAGATGGATGCGGACATACTCGAGCAGTTAGCAAAGCGTGACCCGAATGTGGCACTCTTGTCTGAGTATAAAAAGTGTCTAGCCAAGATTTCGAACGTTCTAGCCAAGCTGCTCAAATTAGCAGAGAGTCAAGATGGTGTCATTCACACCAACTTCAACATCGGGTTGACTGTGACTGGACGTCTAAGCTCTTCAGGACCGAATCTGCAGAACCTCGAACGGGGAGGAATCGAAAAGACCTGCTTCAGGTCGAGGTTCCCTGGTGGTTGGCTCTTGATTTTGGACTACAAACAGCACGAACTCAGAATCTGTGCTATAGAGTCGCGTGACGATAACTTGTCACTCGTCTTCATTGATGGACTCGATCCTCACTCAGAAACCAAAGCTAACTGCCGTCTGCCGTCACGTGATATTGCCAAGAACGTTAACTTCAGCTTCATCAGTGGCATCACGCCGTGGGGTCTGGAGTTCGAGTTTGGTATTCCACGTGATAAAGGCGAGATCTACAAGAAGCGATGGTTCAAGAGGTACCCAGGTGTGGGAGAATGGCACGAGGCTGTCATTTCGCGTCTTCGTTCAAGTGGGTACGTGGAGAATCTATTCGGTCGTAGGCGTCACCTTCCCGGCATTCTGTCGAAAGACAGGCAGACGAAGAATGACGCACGAAAGCAGGGACTCAACTACCCGATCCAGGGTGGTGGTGCTGACCTGATGTATCAGGCAATGAACAAGGTGGAACGGGCACTGTCTCCGTACAACGCTTGTCTCATTGGTCAGGTTCATGACTCAGCTATCATTGACTGTCCCGCAAAAGAGGTAAAAGAGGTAAGTGCCATTGTTTCGGCATGCATGAAAGACTTCCCGTTCAAGGTTCCACTAGGTGTGGATGTGGACGTGAAAAAGCATCTATAGGAGATTGCAGATGCGAACGAGTTTAGATAAGGTGAAGGTGGTCGCACTGACACGTCCATGGCGTAGGGCTGGGAAGTGCAAGGAGACGAGGTGCACCGAATCACCAAAGTGGAAGGTAACTGTTGGTAGAACGTCCATGGAAGTGTGTGACAAGCACGTGGCACCATGGCGGAAGAAAGGAGGTAAGTAGTCGTGGCAAAGAAAAAAACCACGGGACCGAAGGACGCAAGAGTCACCTACAACCTAGGAGCCACCCTCAATATTGATCAATTCGAGAACGTCAAGATCGAGGTTGGGGTGACACTGCCTTGTCATGAAGACGAGGTAGAAGATAGAATGGGTGAAGCTGCAACACTTGTTGAAGAGTTCATTCAAGCAGAGACTCAAGGTGGGCTGGACGGAGTGATTCGAGCAATATCGAGCACACCGGTAAAGCAAAGACGATCGAAAGCACAAAGGTCCAAGTAGGAGTGACAGAACAATGGCAGTGAAGAAGACGAAGAAGACGACGAAGAAAGTCAAAAAAGGCGTGACCAAGAAGAAGGCTTTCCGGACTGGTGGGTCAGGAGGAGATGAGGGAGGAGGAGACTTCTACAGCCGGATGGCACGTGGACGTGAAGGGATGAAGAGCGGATCGAAATTCTTCAAGATCACAAATGAGGAAACCACCGTCCGCTTTATCCCGTTCGAGCACGACGGAGAGATGGAGCTTTATGCCGAAGATGTGTCACACGTCATGTGCCATCCATCGGCACCGGGAAATCTGCCGTGTCTGGAAGATGGATGCCCCATTTGTGGCATTCAAGATGAATACGAGCAGCTCCCTCAGGACATCGCCGACAAGCTTCGTCCCCGCAAGACGTTCAACGTCCACGTGGTGGAACGGACCACACCGGGAGCGAAGACCGGCGATTTGGTGGTGTGGGGTGCTCCGAAGACTGTCATGGAGAAGACACTCGGCATCGTGTGTGACCGGACCGAGTACCCGAACTGTCTCGATCTCGTGAAGGGTCGCGATATGAAGATCCTCAAGACCGGACAGAAGATGCAGACCCGGTACGACGTGCGACCGGCTGGTTCCCCGTCCAGGGCTCCTTCGTTCGAGGGAGAGCCCGTGGACCTGATCGCCCGTGCAGAAGCGAAGCTTAAGAGGTTCGCCGATTTCGACTACGAGGAGATTGCACAGAACATCAGGGACACGATCGAGGGTGGATGACGCGAACGTGTCACCGGATGTTCCGGTGATGACGACATGTATGGAGCATTCATGGGTTGTGATCGACATCCAGCAGAGATGTAGCACCTGAAGGTTGGCTCGATGTGAGCCGGGATAGGGGAGGGTTTTTGTGGTCCTTACATGGAAAAATGACATGCAGTTGGCAGTAAAGTGGTGTTCCGGTCACCACGTAGCAGAACCGGATAACGCGGGAATCATGATCAGTCATGACAGCAGCCTGACACGCGGACTGTGCGTGACTGAAAAGGGTAAGATGCAAACGGTGGATCTCGCCCTAATCACAGTGATATTTGAGGACAAGGAGATCGAAAAAACAGAGAACAAAGATGACAAGAATACGACATCGGGCAAAACCGACAAGGGTAAATCCTCGAAGTAGGAGCGAACAACAGATGCAAGCAGGAAAGCTAAACGTCATAATCGACGGTCAATGGGGAAGTACGGGAAAAGGGGCCCTAGCGGGAGCCTTGACCCCAGGTTGTAGCGTGACTGTCTGTGACTTTATGCCACAGGCTGGTCATACCGTGTTCTGGGGTGGGAAAAAGTACGTCTTCCGTCAACTCCCCGTGGGTGTCCTTCAACCTGGACACGTCGTGTACATCGGTCCTGGTGCTGTCATCGACGAATCACGCTTCCTTGTGGAGCTAGAGTGGGTGGCTCCAGGAGTGGAGGTAGTGATTGATTGGCGTGTCCCACTACTCGAGGGAATCGACCACGCAAACGAAAGAGCCACCAACGCATGGATGGGTTCCACGTGCGAAGGGTGCGGATCTTGCCTCTCACGTAAGGTTCGTCGCCTGAAAGACGTCAAGTTCATCACGGACAGTGTCAGAATCCTGTCACACAAAGCAGTGACGACGGGAGACGTTCATCAACAGCTATCGGAAAGTCTGGGTGATGGGCACACTGTCATGGTGGAGTCGGCTCAAGGATTCGGCCTGTCCCTCAATCACGGCTTTTATCCACACGTTACCTCCCGTGACGTGACTTTGACATCGATCCTCGATCGGATTGGTGGTTTTCATCCTGAACAGGTGGGTGACGTGTGGGCGTCACTCCGAAGCTTCCCGATTCGCGTTGGTGGTCCCTCCGGTCCTTGTTTCAGTGATCAGAAGGAGCTAGATTGGAGCGAACTGCCATGCCCACCAGCGAAGCCAGAGAGAACCACGGTTACCGACAGGGTACGCCGGATCTTCACGTGGTCCAACATGCAGTACCGGGACTTCATTGACAGAACGCGACCTACACACATTCGGGTCAGCTTCCTGGATTATGTGATGCCGGTGAGTGACATTCACGTGTCACACGTCCCGAACTCCAGAGTTCTCGAATGGTTGGATGTTAACGTGCGGAAGCCTTACATTGATGTGGTTGGTAGGAGCCCCAAGTTGATGCAGGCTTCGTTTGGTCCAGGTCCGGAGGATTACGTGTCATGGTCTTGACATACATGGGACAACCAGGGGTCGGCAAGACCACGATTTCCCGTGTGGTGTCGGCCATGACTAGAATACCTCTCCTTTCCTTGGGTCAGCTGATCAGACCTTGGGTATCAGTGGAAAGGCTGATGATGGAGGGTGACAACCCAGAGGCACCACAGATCACTGCCATGTTGGTGTCACGTCTTGTACTTCATGCAGTAAATGAGGGTTCAGTCATCATTGACGGATACCCGAAGAGTGTAGATCAGCTTAGTTGGCTTTACCAAATCTGCAAGCCAACATGCGTCTTAAACGTTCGATGGATTCGAGGTCCCCAACGGATAGAGGACAGGAACGAGTCCGATCAGACTTTGGCGAAAGCTGGAGAGACTGATTACGAAAAACTCCACCAAGAGTGTCAAAATATGGGCATAAAGGTGGCAGTTGTGGAGAACGAAGCGAATCTTGATCATCAAGCGTTGATAGCTGCTGTTGAATACGTTCAGTACGGGTACGAGTGGGTGAAGATGAAACAGGTGCATGACAAGCAATTGTCAGCGTGCCTGGAGACTCTCAATGTTAGACTTTGATGAAGAATACCAGTGGGCGATGCTGTCTCGCTGCCTGAATCCCAAATTCTGGGAACGGGTAAACGGGCTGTTGCATCCGTCCATGTTTCTGCCGGATCCCGGTGTGGTGTTTACATTCATCAAAAGATCGTACGATAAGAGTGACAAGCCTCCGTCACGGACAGCCATCAAGCAGAAGTTCAGATTGGCTCTACCCAAAGCAGACGAGAACACTAGCGAATCAGCAGACTTGGAGTTGATTCGTGAAGTGTCATCGAGTTGGCATCTAAACGACTTGATTGCTAAAGTTAGAGACCATGAAGATCAGGGAGATCTCGAAGATGCGTGGGGGGTGATTGCAGGGTGCAAGGGAACGCCGGTAAACGGTGAAGTAAGGAGAATCAACGCCTTACTCGATGACCCCAACTTGGCACCCCCCACGCGGGACACTGTGGCTACTCACATCCCCACCCTAGACAAGAAGTTCGGTGGGGGTGTGGGACGCAAGGAGTTAGCGATTCTCGCTGCTCCAGCCAATAGAGGAAAAAGCTCGATTCTAGCCTGGATTGGTGGGTCTGCTATAAAACAGGGGTGGACTGTCACTCACTTGTCATTGGAGATGGATGACGCACAGATGGCAGAGAAGTACCGACGACGATTGTTGGGTCTGTCGTTGGTTGAACTATCGAATACTGGAGCGAAAAAGAGACATAACCAACTGAAAAAGATAGCGAAAGAGTACGGGTGTGACGGTTTGTACATCCGGCAGCTTGTGTCCCATAAGTACACGGTGTCAGACTTACGTCAGTTTGTTCAGGAAGACGGTACGGACCTGTTGATCGTTGACTACAGCGACCACCTAAGGCCGACAACAAAACGAACGGACAAACGACTAGAACTGGCAGAGATCCAGGAACAGCTACGGGCTCTGGCAGTTGAGGAGGATATCGCCGTGTGGGATGCCGCACAGGTGTCACGGGCTGCGTACGCGAAATCACGAGCAGGAATGGAAGATGTAGCGGAGTGCATCCAAAAAGCACACATCGCTGACCAGATGGTTACCTTCAATCAGAACACGTCGGAAGGTCAAAGCGATTCCGCAGGTTCGGCGAGTGGGAGACTGCACATCGCAAAGAACCGCTATGGTCCCGCAAGAGATGTCATTGATGTGACAGTGAATATGGCTTTATGTCATGTCTACGAACAACAAGGAGACTTCGCTTGAATGAGAACGAACGAAAAAGACTGAAGAGAACGTCGATGCGAGTGATCTACATCGTCGGACCGTACAGAGCAAGAACAGAAGATGGAGTAAGGAGAAATATCCGGAATGCCGAAGAAGTGGCAGCCAACGTGTGGGAAAGAGGGGTTGCCTGTATCTGTCCTCACCTGAACTCTGCATTTATGGGTGGGATCAGGGATGACAACGATAGGACACTCCTTGATGGAGACTTGGAGATTCTCTCTCGGTGTGACGCAGTCTTGGCACTCAATGGATGGAGAACTTCAGAGGGGAGTAGAGCCGAACTAGATAGGGCTCAATCTTGCAACATCCCGATTCTCTATTCTCAGCAGGAGTTGACCTCATGGCTACGAAGCTAATCGGTCGATTTACGTTTGCGAAACTCAAAGGGGACGAAGCTGCAGTGATTGTTTACTGTCCTTCGTGTCCTGATGGTACCGGTCACTGTGAACTTGACCCCAAGGGAGTTGGCTTCTGCCATCGTTGTGGCACCGGGTTCTCCCTGACCCCTGCGGAGAAACAGATCGTCGGGTCCATGCTGGGTACCCCCCGAAAAGGCCACG
Source organism: Desulfobacteraceae bacterium (assembly GCA_003354055.1). The sequence goes on from PIVQ01000005.1 coordinate 7,588, forward strand.
GAAGGCCACGGAAGCCCACGGACGGGCTGGGGGGGTCTGGAAGTACCCCGAAGACACGGAAAGTACCTCCACAAGGCTCCGGAGTACCTCCCTCGACGTCTCCGTGGGGGTCTATCCTAGGGGATCCGATCTCCCGGAGGTCCCTCCACTACAGGTACCTTGCGGGACGGGGGTTGACGGAGAGGCACATCGAGACGTTGGCTCCTCGTCTTGGCTCCGATCCGTGGATGGCTTATTTTCCTGTGTGGGACCATGACGGGCTTGTGTCATACGTCGTGGGTAGAACCATGGCTAAAAAGTGCCGGATTCGGTACTGGTACCCACCAAAGATAAGGGTGGACACCGGGAAATCGGAGCACGTGTGGGGTGTCCATCTCCCACAAAGGAACAGAGAGTACGTCGTCACAGAGGGAATCTTTGATGCGGTATTCTGCAAGGGAGGTCTTGCCATCTTAGGATCAAGAATAAGTGACACACAGATGGCACTAATCAAGAAGTTGGACCCTCGAAAGATCACCATCGCTCTAGATTCTGACAGGCACGCTCGATATGAGTGTGGTAACCACAGATGTAAGACTCTTGGCAACAGCACTCGATGTCTCAGGTGTGGCAGTCAAATGAGGGAACGTGCCAACGACATGTTGGAAGCTCTCAGGTTGAAACGATTCTTAGGTTCGGCTCGAGTAGAGGTTGCTCGATTGCCAAGAAGCATGGACCCCGCAGACCTCAAGGGAGACTTGAATCAATGTCAAACCTTAGTCATATAACGATCAACATTCAGACGAGTGAGGAGGACAAAAAGAACCTCAGCCGGATTTTGGCTAGTGGGGCTCGTTTTCTGGAGAGTGAAGATGGGATTGATGGGTTGATTTCCGCGATAGTCCAGATCATGGAGTACGTGAAGGCTATCGACAAGACGTTCGCCGATCTTCAGCGTGACATCCGTATGTCACCAACGAGAGGACAGTGATGGATACAAGAAGAATCATCTCAAAGCAGTTCGTCGTGCACTTCCCCTGGACAGGAGTAAAGGAGGAAGACGACGTAACAGCACAGAACGCCACCCAGGTGATCGAAGGTCTTCACACAGGAGCCACTATCGCCGTCCCCAACGGGGGAGGGTGGAAGATTGATCACCTGTGGAGTGTCAAGAAGTTGGCATGGATGTGTTTCGCTGGTTTGGTTGTCCACGGATTGCTGATCGGTGCTAGTCTGGCTTATTGTTTCTCGCACCCCACGCCTTAGCCATGCGAGCGACTATTCGCCACAGTGGGTCTTCATTCTTGACTGTAGGACCCTCGAATTCGACGAACGCGGGGACGGGGAGGGGACAGTGATGCTTCGAGTGACGGTTTTTGTACTCGATTGCTGATCCCTCCTCGTCCTGGTCGCTCCACTTCCCACACCCACAGCACAAACAATAGTGAAGAATCGAATCCGTCTCCTCCTCAAGAATCCCAATTGAGTGAGGACACTTCCAGCATGACTTATTTCTGGCATCGCCCACCACATCAGGAACCACCCCCGATCTTAGAGTTCTCAGAGCCTTGAATCCCAGACCTAAGATTTCAATGGCTCCCTTCCTCCACTGCTTGTTCATCTCCTTACACTTGACTCCCTTTTTGACCACCTTCCCTTTAGGTTCAACTGGTGGGGGTAGTGGTCTATTCGACGAGGTGTACTTTGATGTCACAAGCATGGCACTACGAGCCTTTCTTTCCCGTTCTGCCATTTCGTGATTGTCAGGAAGAAGTGTCATTGATTTAGCACCCACACTGAACGAGCATGTTCCTAGGAGTAATGAAGATGAACCCATCGAATCGTTGCTCTTTTGGTGTGAAAACCCCTCCGTCTAGTTGGGTGTTGTCGTTAGATCTTCCTGGGATCGGCGAGTCTTCGATATTCTGCAGAACGTCGCAACACGCACCAGAACAGGCAGATGCAACGAACGTGTCAGGACCAGAACTGATTGACTGATCCGTCTTTAGTCCTTCCCATCTCAAGTAATGAGGTGTCGCTGGTGTGGCATAGCCTTGATGAAGAACCCTCTCTTCGTTCGGACCCACTACAATCAATTTCCTGGTTTCATGCTCCACACCAGGAGATCCGTCTTTCTGCAATCTCAAGTCGTAAGGATCTCCCGCATTGAGCAGAGTTAATCCGGCTGGAGCAGCTGACGTCAGCTTGACACGCACACCAAGGAGCATCTTGCAAGAGGCGGTGAGTCGCTGGAAAGTGTCGGACCCGTCCACGGACGTTTCGGCGTACATGTAGAGCAGGACTGAAAGATCGGTAAGTGTCAAAACAGCGTCAAGCTCCAGTCTGCTCATGTAGTCTCTGGCTTTGAGTGGGATATCTACCCCGTTGTAAGCGTCGTAGTGAGTTGCTGTTCCCTGGACCACCGTATCAGCCAAACCCTCTGAATGCAACCATTGTGACATCGAAGCACTGTCGTACTTCTGTGATCCTCCGTGTCCTGGGTTGTCTAGTCGATCAACTATCGCGTTCATTCCCTCCCACGCAGCGTTAATCAACTGAACCCGGAATGCTTGAGGTGATGAGTACGGGTACTCCTCCCCTGCTGCGTTATTCGTGCTAAGTCGAGCAGTGGAGGAGAAATCTGGCTGATTCACGTTGTCCGCGATGGCTGGGGTAGTTTCGCCTACGCAGTCAACCTCAGGGTACGCACTGCAGTTACGGATAAAGCAGAAAAAGTCCGCCTGAACCCAACAGCTAGGAGCAGCTCCAGCAGCCAAGTACATGAATGACATACCAATGTCACCCATAAGGGCAACGTCCACTGTCTTTTCTACTAACTGATCGCAGTTATTCGGATCCACGCACTGCTCTACTTGATTGCACGTCATTGCCCATCCGAAAATGTCCCTGACGAACATTCGGCTCATCCACTTCAACCAGTAGTTTCCTTCGCAGTATTTCTCAGGGGCACAAGGTTGAATGTTGAACGTGTGTACCGTACTCGACCTCTTAAGGAACCATCGAACTTCACTGCTGTCTGCCATCCAACTGTCATGCGTAAGGTCTGCCAAGTAGTCGTCATCTTGCATGCGTACGCAAAATTTGGGACCGGTGTATCCGGTGTTCCCTGGGTGAACAGCTGCAGCACCGATTCCCTGACACCTCGTGTGATCCGTGTCTGTGAGTTCACACGGAGATGTAGCGGGAGTGAACTGACCGTTGCTGTAGAAACAGTCGTTGGTGGTCTCACAATCGCTGAACTGAGGGAAACCGTAAGCCGACGACCAACACTCAGTGGCATCAAAAGATAAACGACATGGTAATGTCATATCCGTTCACACCCTCCTGCAGTGTCGGTCTTCATAATCATCGGCCTTCTCTCCAGTAAGGACATAGAAGACCACACACCACCCTCCACCCTGTTCTGCCACGGGATTGGCAGTTGACCCAATTCAGGAAGAGAACGCGAGACTTCCATCCCTGTATACGTGTTAGTCAACAACCCACCCGACACTTCGTCGTCGGATTCCAGCTTAATCACCCACTGACCTGTCACCGGATCGACTACGTCATCTCCCCATAGGTAAGACCATAAACCATTCGGCTTGATCACCGGAACGGTCGATCTCCATCTGTTGATTGGTAGTCCAGTACCAGGAACAAAAGCACCCTCCACCAAACCAAAGTTGAATTCAACCAAAAAGTGCGTGTACATGTTTGGTGTGCAAAGATCGTTGAATTGACCGAAGGTAGACCACGCTCTCACCTGAACAGTACTCGACCCTTCGAATAGGTCGTTCCAGATGGTAGCGTCAATCGTCTTCTCCACCACCAACGGACCGTTATCGCAGCTTAAGCCGTTACCCGTACCGTCAAGATTGGTTCCCTTGATGGCTTCTTTGAACGCAACCGAAGTTAATCGTTCGTTCCACGGCTGAAGCACCCACGTATCAAAAGCGTTGATGTCCGGTTCACCGAGAATTAAAGTGAAAGCAGTGCCATCACTCTGACCCTCAAATCGAATAAACGGATTCTGATCAAATGCCGTGATTCCGGCATTGTCACCTGAAGCGTTCCAAGAGTTAACTAAACCAGTGACGAGATTCTGGATCAAATCGTCCGCTAAAACTGTGTATGATGCCACCACAGTGACACCTAAAAGGATCTCCCACACTTGACCCGGTGCCATGTCCCACAGTGGGTCTGCTGTTATCTCCACTCTAGATATCTGAGCAGACGAGGTGTCCTCCACGAAGAGATGAGTCACTGCATTAGTTGGTGTTTGATCAGCCAGCATTGTCAAGGTGATCACCGGATTGTTGAACGCGGAAGGGGCTGCCACACTTATGACATACACGTCCTCACGATCATCGTACGTGGAGAAGTTGATGTTTCCGCTGTTCTCGCTGAACGCTCCCTCCGCCGTGTCGGGGGTGATCGTCCCAGGGAGAACAGGAACAGAAATCATCTGGACTGGAAGTAGTGTACGCTTTAGCGTATTTGGATTAGACACCACCACCCCCAGCTTCCGTTGCTTCAGGATCGATGAAGCCGATGTTTTCGGCCCAACGGTACATGAGTGTCAACTGATTGGCACTGTTGTAAGTAAAGAGAGCAGCACCACTGAGGTTCTCAGGAGGAACGATGTCGACAACGGGTCTCACTGCTCCTTGGATGTTGTACTGTGCGTACGTACCCCCGATTAGAGGATAAGCCTCAAACACACCCCCCACGGCACCGATGTGGTAGCGTTGACCGTCTTCTCCAGTCAACTTTGCCTCCCCAGGCTGTTCGATTACCTGTTGAACTTCAAGTAGGGGTGTCACTAAGTCGACAGTCCGTAAGACGCAGACCTTTAGATCACTTCCTGACCCGGTACCAGGAATGATGGCTATTCCATCACTTCCAGCCACCACACGCATTCCGGTAACTCCTTGTGCCAGAGCCCGAACTATGCGATTCCAAGACTCCGCACTCGGAAGATCACCAGGAGAAATTCTAGGTTCGTGTATAGTGCCAGCCATTTGTCACCCTGAAATAGTGCTAAAGTCGCCAAGGGGAAAATGCCGGTAGTTCTCGGACGTACCCACTTTATGTAGGTGGTCCCAGTTTCCCCACGTGTTTGCCACAGGACCCGCGATATCCGGTCGCCAGAACCGATTCCATCCCCCAAAATCAGCCTTAAACCGATACTCGAATGTCACCATACCAGAAGCACTCTTTCTGATGACGGGAGGCTTGCATAAAAGCTGCCCTGCTGTGAAGATGATCTGCAGAAAGTGTGTCGTGACACTGGCATCGTTGGTCCTACCAACTAGATCGGCAACAGCAGCCCAGACGTTGTATGTCACACCAACGTCAGTGGCTAAGATGTTATGATGGGTTTGGGTGTAGTCCATCCCAAATAGCTGCTTTGTGGGAGCCTCTGCTGCCGAGATAGGCTTATCATCATCAGCCCACTGTAAGGTGTCGTGAGGAAGAGGAATAGCCTCTATCGTGGGGACTATCTCCTCTGAGATCGGAATCTGAAGCCCACCCAGTAGAATATCCTCAGGGTCGAGGATCTGCGGAGATCGATACTCTACGGTCAGACGTGCTTTTTCGTGGACTACCCATCCATCGGCGTGTTGGCTGGACGCTGCCGTAATCGGAGCGATTCCTACTTTTTTGCAGAATGCCGTAGGTGTGGCATGCGGGTAGATGTAGCCCAGGCCGTTGTTTGCGTTAAGCAAAAGATCTCGCAGGGTGTAGCGTTCAGCCCAATCACACGTCAACACCTGAGTCACATTCAGGGACCCCTGCTCGAACTTTTCCGCAGGGGACCCCTCAGCCTCTGCCCAACTAGGCACCGTTGCAACGAACGGATCTGCCATAACTTATCTCCTACTTGAAGCCCAACTCTTGCTTCTTAAGTGCCAAGATCACGTCATCCAACTTGTCGTTCGAGATCTTCGTCAAATCCACTATCGTGGTGGTGTTTTTTGCTGTCTTCTCAGTTGAAGCGTCCTTTTGTGAAGTAGCGGAGGAGCTTGCCGAATCACTCCTCCTCCTGGAAGCTGCTGCCTCTAAGACCCTGCGTCTCGTTCCCTCCAATGACTCAAGGCTGGCATTCACAGCTTCCTGTTGCTTCCTCATCTCCATTAATCTGTTGACCTGCTCTTCCGTCAGAAGTCCTTCTCTCTGGAACAGATCCAGTCTCTCTTTGAACTCTGCATCTCTTTGCTCTTCAGTCTTCAGCATCTCCTGTAGGGCATCCAACTCTGATTGCAGTGTCGCTCTTCTATCCCTCCTAGCTTGAGCCTCATCGTTGATTGCCTGGACTGCAAGCTCTGTTGCCTCTGCTTGTCTCTTCTTGAATTCGATGTCTTGTGCCGCAAGTCTGGCACCCAGAAGCACCCCACCGTTGGCACCCTTCAGCTTTAGTTCGTAGATGGCCACAGCTTCGGAGGTCATACCAAAGGTGTCTCTCTGGATTTCCAACCTCTGCGTCAGCTTATCTACCTCTTCACGCAAGCTCTTTGACTCTTCGCTCTCCCGTTCCCTCTCAGGTGCCGGAGTATCGTCACCTCGTGCTTTCCTCCCCGTGGCCGTTAATCTTGCCATCTCCCTGCTGATGCCTCTGATCTGTTCAGCTATCTTGGCTGCGTTTCCTGCAGCGTTATTCCTCAAGTACCAGGGAGCATCCGACGTGGCCATCTCTATTTGTTCGGCCTTGAGTCTCTCTAGTGACGCTTTCATGTCACGAAGAGCACTTAATCTAGACTGCATATCTGTAGCGTCTGCTGCTCTTTCTTGTGCCTCACTTAGGTCATTCCAGTTTTTCGCCGCTTCCTTGCTTGCCTCACCAGCTGCGTCTAGATCCTTCTCCAGTCCCTTGATCCACGCGACGAATGCCAAACCTGTGGCAAGAACGGCAGCAAAAGCAGCAACTAGGAGGGTAAGAGGTCCGCCCATAAAGAGCATCGCAGCACCGGCAGCCTCCACAGCAGGAATAAGGAAGGTGATGACAGCAGCGAACCCTTTGACCAAACTGATGACCTTAGGTAAAACAACCATCACTGCCAAAGTAGCGGCACCCCACTTAGCCACTGTGACAATCATCTCCTTGTTCTTTTCGATCCATGCTGCGATTTCAGGAAGACCCTCCCTTAAGGCAGTTATCCATCTGGTGGCCATGGGGAGAAGTTGGGTCCCTATCTCTACTGCCAAATCCTTGGCACTTGAAGTGAGACCACGCAGTTGATTAGCGAAGGAACCAGCCGTCCGAACTGCATCGCCTTGAGCGTCAGAGGTCGAGTCAATGATGATTGCTAGCCTTGCCATTGCCTTTTCAGCAGGTGTCATGTCTTTGACACTTTTGTTGAGCCCCTGCTGAAACGCTTTTTGTGCAATCGTGGCTTCGTTGATAACGATTCCGTACCTCTGTACTGCTCTGTGTTGTCCAACCAAGGCAGACGTGAGAGCCTGGATGACCTGTGGTTCTGCCTCGTTGTTGAACGAGCCGAGATCAATAGCCAACTGCACAACCTGCTGACTAAGTGCCGCAGCTTGATCACGTGCGAAGCCAAGCGGGACAAACGTATCCTGAACAGAAGAAAGGAAGCGAACCAACTCTGCGACTGACCTTTGCGTGGCATCAGCCGTGACTCTCGCCCACTCGAGCACTGCATCACTGTTCCCCTTAAACACAGCCCTAAATTTGCCGGTGTCCTCCTCAAAATCAGAAGCCAGCTTGATTAATCCAGCAAATGCAGCACCTCCAACCAGAAGCATACGTCGTGCTGTTCTAGCTACGGCGTCCATCTTCTGTTGCATACCCCGCATCGTGCGTGTCACTCTACTGGCACCCGATTGCCACTTGTTGTCGTCAAGGGTCAGATCGAGATGGGCTGCATTTACTCTGCTCATTGAACTCCTGCTTTCAACGCGTCTTCCATGGTAGCGTGTCTTACCGTTCCCGGTGTCGTACTCCCTGTCATCTCGGCTATTGCATCATTCACGTACTGTTCTGTTTGGTAGGGTGTCAAGGCTCTGACAGTCTCAGCACTCCACCCTCTAGCTCTAGCCAAAAGATGATAGGCGGCATCAACGTCTCCTACCTTCCCGCTTTTCTCCTCTCCCTTTGCTTTTTCCGTCTTTCTCTTCTTCTCACCCTCTCCCCGTCCGTCAGCTTTTTTTTTACGTCATCTTTTGATGAATTGAGCCTGTCGTACTCGTCGAGTGCCGCATTCATGACATCCGGGTCCATGACCTCCCGAAGGATCTCTCCCGTGTCCACTTCAGGATGATGCCTCTGTAAGCCAAACCACAGAAGCTTAGCTACTCCCCGTGGGGTGACCATCGTGGCCAGAGTTAGCCCCGATGCCATGGTAGTGCCACACGCTTGATCAAAGGCTCGATCCTTCATCCTCTGCTCTTCTTCTTTGTTCTGAGCAATGATCTTGAGATCCTCTTTTTCGTCTCCTGTCAGGGGTATGGCACTGGCTCTTGCTGCCTTTCCCGCTTCATTCACGTGTTCTGCTCGTACCCAAGCCATGTACTCGTCTAAGTCTTCATTGGTTAGCGGGACCATACGATACTGGTTAGGTCCAAGAAAGAGGGTGCCCGCTGCTGCACTCATTTGTGCCATAGTCCTGTCACTCCTACCCTTATGGCCAGAAATCCCCACCCGTAGGCTGTGTGATAACACCTTCGGTGGGCGTAGCTGCAACATCGGTGTATCCGGTCATGGCACAATTGACTGTACCCTTTACGACCGCGTTTGTCTCAACGTTGCACTCAATGTCCGTCACGGACTCGATCATCATCCAATTGAACAACCAGAACTCCGTAGCATTCACGTAAACCCGAAGGTGATGCGTGGAACCCTTGGTCAAGAACGTTGCCAACGTCGCGACATTCTGGGTGTATGACACGTTTGCGTCATACGTCCCCTTCAGTCGCTTCGTCTCCCCTGCAGTAGAGGAATCACGATATGCCACGTTCGCGGCAGTCAACCGCAAAGTGATTGTCGTGATGTTCTCTATCTCTGCATAAGACGGAGTAGCAGAAGGAGTGGCACTTTCAATCTTACAGTCAATCGATGAATCAGGATCCGGGACGGTCGCATCCGTGGCCACAGAAGCACCCAGGGTCAAAGCCCCATTGCTACTGAAATTGACCACGTGTTTGACTATCTCGCCAGCTTCCACATCAATGGTCAACTCGAACGAATCGACGATTGCCACACCTGTGGCACCCAACGATCCGTTGATTGAACCAGTGAAGGTAAAACCAGCACCGGGAAAAACAGCAGGCTGACCGTCCCACGCTTCATACCGTCCCGACCAATCACCGTTACCGGCAAGTCGCTTTGGCATGTTGGTTGTGTTTGAGGCTACAATAGCCTTCAGGTCCTCCGTAGAGGTAACCTGCCACAAACCAACTGTGTGAACACCATCAACTGCTCCAAGCTCCCCGGATAGAGGCGTAGCCATATGTCACGCTCCTGTCACAAAGAGACTTCTCTTAAACCAACACTCGGTCAAGCCAGACCATACACCAGTCCACCCAGGAACACCACGAGCGAGATCTTCATCAGTGACCCCAATCACGATCTCCGTAGGTTCGGCTTTGACCACGAATGTCTGCCCTTTCCAGGTAAGAGGCGTAAGCTTCGTACTCCAGTTATACAGAGCACGAAGAATAGCCCAGGAAAGAGGAAACATCATCGGTGTCATCCGTTTGTCACCGGTAGACACCTGTACTTCCCAACGATAGAGGACCATCAAAGAATTAGACGACTTATGCGTGTTGATCTCGCATGCCACAGGTATGACACGTACCTCCGGTAAGTCTCCTTCACGGATAACTTGCCGAAAGGGGTCTGCCGCACGTTTGTCATCGTTCAGCTTCACCCTATTCTGTGGTTTTACCATTTCGGTGAACAAATCGCTCACCTCTAGGACCTCCCACGTGGCGTTGTGTATCTGCGTCAACGGATCAGTCTCGATAGCCATCTCAGATCTCCGATGCTGCTTTCCGCAAGTCTCCCATCATCTGTTTTCTCAAACGAGGTGATGGATGCACGATGATTCGACGAACAGGAAGCCTACCGGCTCCTGTCTGATGCCACTTTGCGATGCGTGCCACACTTACGTCACTCCCACTGTGTTTAGCAGGTCCACCGTATCCAACTCGAATTCCACGGCGAATCCGCTTCTGTAGCTGACCAGGAGTGTTAGAAAAAACCGGTGACATCGCGGCAAGAAGAGTGCCCGTATCCCTGAGGACCTTTGCTCCATTCAGCTTTCCTCGCTTTCTCTTGTGCTTCAGCTTAGGCCATTCACCAGCACCAGAACTCAAACGAACGAATCGCTTCTGGAGGAATGACCTATATCTGACAGCCCAACGCAACATGGCCTGATGAAAAGGGCCATTCACCGCGTGGATAGCGTGGGTCAGCCGAGAAAAAGGACCGAGATCTACAGTCACATCAGACGGCATCTTCGTCTTCGCTCCTGACCGGTGATTTTTCAGTCATCCCCGAATCCTCAACCACTTGTGCCGCATTGATGACTCTCTCGTACTTCACTCGAAGGGAACCCGCGTTACCGAGATTTCTCCAGCCTTTAGAGCCGAGATGCTCGAGCATAAGCGTTACTCCTTCGTTTTCCCCGACAGGATCACTCATATCGGAGTACCCGGAAACTGTCACCGGGATGTCACCAAATTCAACAATCAAGTCGTCGGCATCCAGATTGAACTTGTGTCCAGTCATAGATGATGCAAAAAATGCCGCATCTATGGCACACCGAGCACTCTTATTCAAGACTTCCCAGCACGCCAGAACACCTCTCTTTTGTGCCAAAGTCATGTCACTTGCGTTCATTGTCCTCCCTTTCTTAAGGTAAAACGTCATCAGCGTCGATCACAAAGGCATCAACCTCAGGAGCAAGAGAGGTGATGGAATCATCATCGAGTTGATAGCGACCCGCACGTATATCAGCCAATCGGTTCATAGCCTGATCGTGGAGCTTCGTCAAGGCGGAAGCCAATGACTTAGGATCGTCACCATCTACGTTGACCAAACCACGGGAACGATGCAGCCACACGCCAGCAAGGGTAGACGTTACCCGCTTGATTGGTCCAGGAACGGTAGTAAACGGGACAGTGTAAGGTCCTCCCCTTAACACACCATCCACGTCGTCTTGTGCTGCTGCTAAAGCTTCGGTCACCTTTGCGGTGACGTCAGCCTCAACCACTACCCCATCCATCGATGCCCACTCTGTGACATTCGTCTGACCAAACTGCAGTTCAATATCAGCCCTTACGGCGTATGCTGTCATCATGAAGCTCCCGTACTGTTTCCTCAATCACTCCGAGTTTCGTCATCAGCTGATCATTCCAGGACTTATGGTCCTCAGCCATTCGTGTCAATGACGAAACGTTGACACGAAGGTCGTTGATGTGATTCCACTGCTCCTTCGCTTGTAACTGCATTGATCTAGCCCAAGCAAAAGCCACAGTCCCCAAACCGCCCAAAGCCGCAACACCAAGCCACGACCATGTCACCGGTTCGGCGTGTTCCGCAAGAAATGTCAGCATACTGGCACCTCCACTAGTTCGACGTATAGCCGCGATACAGCAAAGCAGGTCGCGTGCAGATGTTGAACGGCGAAGACTGAACATGAACCTTCGTGGCCGTGTTCAGATCATTCGGCACCTGCTTGACGTAGATCGGAATGCCGACCGTGTTTGCGACCTCCAGGAACGTTCCTGGACTCCACGTCGTTTGGAACAGATTCGGAACGCCGACAGGGAAGAACCTGCAGTCCCCATCAGGGATGAAGGGTGCCGAACCACTGGCATAACCCCTGTACTCTTCCCAGAAGATGTCGCCAAACTGAAAACCTGACCGTACATCGTCCCGGAGGAACGCTCCCTGCTGCCACCTGTCGAACGCTGCTTTTACCAAAGCATGCGTGGTGAACGCCCGATAGAAGGATGGGGAACACAACGCGTGGACGTGGTCGTACGCAAGACCACCCAGCACGTTTTCGATGCCACCGACAACCTCGTGACACTTCGACCGGATGTTCGTGCCTGCAGTACCAAGCACGAAATCCATTGTCGGCTGTGTGACACTGAATCGAGTGAACAGGTTCTCGATGACAGACTGGTCAGCGTCGAGGACTGTCCCCTTGATGGCACCGATTCTCAGGTGCTCAATCGTTGTCATGATGCTCTGCTTCATCTGAGTGACCCGGCTGTTCATGACTGCAGCCAGTCCAGCAGTGGATTCGGGATTCTCGAAGGTTCCCTTACCCTGGATGTCGTCGGAGGTGATCTCATCCTCCAACGGAAGGTGCTGTGCGTCGAAGCGATGCATCTTGCCCTGCGTATGCTTGTGGGCTGTCGCCTGACCACCGCGTTTCTGATTCGGAACGAGTGTCAAGACTCCGTCTTTCTCGGCAACGGCAATCGTGACCTGGGTGATTCCCTCCGTACTGAAGAGTCCCATCCGTCCGATGCGACCCTCCGCGTACGGGAGGTGTTGGGCTGCCTTTGTCAACGAAACGAATGAATACGGTGCGTTGTCAAAGGGGTTAATGATAGCTGGCATGCCAAATCTCCTTAGCTAGCCACAAAAAATGTCACGAACGTGTCATCTCAACTCATCAGGAGAAGAGAGTGGCACCCTCCCTCTGGAAGAGGAATCCTCGTGCCTGCAGGTCTTTCACCGCATCACGGCGATTACCTGGAGTGAACACGACCTCGTCTTCATCCACCGTGCACTCACGAGCAGCAATCACTGTCTCGTCCGTGGCACTCGTGGTGGTGACCGCTTCCAGCATGACACCGTAGGCATCGGCCTTTCCAGCAGGTCCACCAAGAGTCGTCCTCGTGATGGCAGCACTGGTCATGCCGACAGCGAGTGAGGCGTCGACGGTGAACAGATCGACAGGCCATCCCTCGTACCCGTCACCACTGAATGTCAGGGTACTGGCAGTGATGGCGGTACCACCCGCAATGATCTGGTTGGTACCGAAGGTTGTGTCGAGTGCCGACTGAATGGCAGCCGTGTTCGCGTTGTACGCGATGGTTGCCGTCGTCGCTTCCACACCCAAGGCCGTCTTTCCGGTGATCGTGAAGGTACCGGATGCCAGAGTACCGGCAATGGCCATCAGCTGGACTTCGTCAGCTGCCGTTCCTGCTCCACCCTGACCACCAAACGTGGTGTGGGTGATGGTGGCATCCTCAAGACCCGTCATACCCTCTGTGTTGATCTGAATCAGAGGCTGCTCGATGCCAGCGTACGCCGTTCCACTGAACGTGAATGTACTGGCAGTGATGGCCGTTCCAGCCACAACGACGATGCTACCACCCAACGCGGTGTCAACTCCAGCTTGAATGGCTGCGGTATTGCCGTTGTAGGCAATCGGGTCCGTCCAAACCACAGCACCCGCAGGTGTCGTAAACCCAAGCGTGAAAGTCCCAGCCGACAACGTGCCGGTGATTCCCATGGTCTGCACGTCATTTGCCGGTGATCCCATGGCTGCAATTTGACCGGCACTCGTTTTCTGAACCACCTGTCCGAAGACAAGCGTTTGACTGGTGGCAACGATAACCTTCTCGCGGCTTCGCTGTCCCCCTTGCTCCCATCGCAGGACGTCGCCTGCTGTTTTTGCTTCGGTGATTGGGGTTGTCATCCCAGAATCTCCTTTTTCATGTCACATTCTTGTCATGACAAGGACTTGGCACTGCCGCTACTTCTTTGCGGCTTCTTCGCGTCTTTTCGCGTCCGCGAGTACCTCGTTGTCCTCGTCCCCTTTTCCCTTCGCGTCGTCCGAAAGCTCGACATCAGGGACCTGTTTGCCGGTGAGTTCGTCCCTCTTCATCTTCGGACGTTCCTCGATGGCAGCCATCACGCCGTCAAAGGCATCACCCGATTCGGATGAGAGTGCCAGAGTCAGGGCATCCTTGGTTGCAAAAAGCTCCTTGAGCTTCTTCGCTTCCGCAGGGAGAACCTGACCCCGTTCCACCGCACGATCGATCTTCAACTCCCGGTTTTCCGATACTGCCGAAAGCTGGAGAGGATGGAATGTCACAGGCTTGGCATCTTCCTTCTTGTCTGCTCCGTCGTTGTTTTTCCCATCATCAGACTCGGAGCTAGCCGTGATAGTGGGTGTCTTCGCTTCGCGTTCCTTGACCTTTGCCTCTACTGCAGCATCGAGATCTTCGTCTTTGACGCTGTCATCGATGCCGAGTAGGGCTCTTGTCTTCTTCAGGTCTGGCATGATTGCCTCCTCAGAAGCTGCAATAGGAGTCCACTCCCCCAATCCCGGTATGACAGGATTGGGGCACAATGATACAAACCGAATCGGGTACCGGTGAGAGGTTCCCTTACCATCCACGTATTCGGGTACTGTCTTGATGCTGACATCATTCCTTTGTGCCGAAACGATGGCATCCTCACCCACGATTGTCGCGATCATCTTGAGGTCATCACCCTCTACGAACATCTGATCGACGAATCCCCTGTTGAGGTCGGACTTGGGTTGAGCCTCGACCTCTTTTTCGCTCTTGTGGTCTGCGGGAATCCAGACCTTGACACCGTTCTTTTTCATGGCGTTGAAGGTGTCAACCCAATGACACATAACCTCAGGAGTCACGGTGAAGTTGAGATTCTCCGATTGCTTGAACCATTCACCGGCTTTGATGATGGTCTTCACGAATCTCTGCTGCGGAATCTTTGAGGGACCCGCAAGCTCAATATCTCCGAGTGTCACCCATCCGTCATCGTCATCGGACAATGTCAGAAGCAAGGACTCATTCGGCATCGCCGGTACCGAGTCCAAGCTTACGTCTTCTTTTCTCCTGTCCCACTGGCTGTTACACGCAGCCATCCTATCGGACATATCTGGAAACCCCCGTGCCATGGTTTCGTCACCCATGAACCGAGAGATAAACGTGTTTTTCAACTCCCCCTTGTTGGGTCTAAGAGTTTGCATCAATATCCCTTTCGTAGACGATTTTACCATCCCCGTCCTGCGGTGTCAAGTGTTGGTCATTTCCGTAAGCTATTGCATCAGGGATACCCTCGGGAAAAGCTCGACAGATCACTGTCTCTCCGTCCTGGGCAACACCTACGAAGTGCTTACAAGATCGAGTAAAACACGCTGGTTCAGCAATGCTCGTCATCCTCTTGCTCCTGGTACCTTACCAAACTTCTCAACAAAAAACCTCTCTATAGGCAGTGTCAATCTGTTGGCACTTTTTCCATACTCAGGATGGGAATAAGCGGCAAACGCCTCAGCAAATCCCTCCTTCCCTTGTGTGGATCCGTACTTACTAATCAACCTTTTATCATCGTGACTTAGTTTCTTTTCCCACAACCTTTCCCACTCTGATCGCATAGCCTTTTGTGATGGATCAAAGTAGACAGCATGTCCGTACTCGTGCCGTAGAACCCCTTCCACCGATTTATCCACGTTCCATGTAGGGGGACGCTTCCCAGTAGTTAAAGCCCCTTTCCACCCTCTCTTCTCCGCATCGAATACCTTGATATCGATGGAGCTTCTTAAGCTACTGTAGACCCCCATCACCGATTCTTTTTTGTTGGGAATGTTTGTATTCCTGATTCTCAAATGCATCGGTTTAGTTGGTTTTCTCTTGTCCCAATTCGGGAGTGCCATCATGTTGTCATGGGCAAGCTTAACAGACTCGGCCATACGTTCTTTTTGAAGATCAGTTAATCCAAAATCAGTATGGGTTTTGAATCCTAGGTTCTTCCCCTCTCTAGTGAGATTCCCCTTAGTTGGCCTTACTACCGAAACCGACCTTGTAGGCGTACCTATGAGATCCGACGCTGCGGCACTAGTGGAGGATGTCAAAACTCTGGCATCACGAAAAGCCCGTCCAGGGTGAAACTGGAAATCCTTATCGGCTCTTACTGGAAGGACCTTTTGCTTTTCCCCTTCTCCTACTATCACCGTAGCTGGAGGTTCTTTCTGCTCCTTGGGTTTCTCATCAAATGTCACAGGTATGGCAATGCATCGACAATTCCACCCGTTGGGGGGGTAGTTCTCAGCCCAGAAGGGGTGATTCTTCTCGAGTATCACACCGTCCATCGCTTGATGTGTTGCTCTCGTTCTGTCGTCCCCCACTGCCGTGTATTCGTACCCCCACAGGATGTCTTGAACGGCTGGATGTTGATCTGCTTGCCATGCACCTGAAGAGTAAGCTAGTTGGGAGTTGGTCCGAAAGATAGCCTCTAAGGCGTTAGGTGATCGGGGGTCAAGACCAGCAAGATCAAACGCGGATGCCAACCTTTCGACACCGGCTTTCACGTGTAGTCCCTGCTCTTGAATCAGGACCATAGCCCGTGCAAGCTTTTTCTCTAAATGATTGCTGAGTCCTGATGTCACCTGTGTGACACGCGGAGAGTAAAGCTCCTCTAATGCTTCCTTTCCATCTGCAGTTAATCCCAAACGTGACTCTAAGCTTTCTACAGCCTCTTTATGAGCCAACGACGTTGCGTCAGCATCAAGGGTAAGCCCCATAATCTTGAGAGCCCGAATCGATCCCTTAAGGTGAGACCTCATCATCTGCTGAAGTAAAAGGGCTGCCAAACCCGTGGCATCCTGTACCGGCACCAGTGGATCTCTTCCGGTACGGTACTCCCGAAGAACCCTCCTTTTGAGTCCCCGAAGGTACCTCTTCCCTACACGTACGGACTCCAGGATCGAAGCCCGTTGATCGCGTAAGACAAGCTTTCTTTTAGTGTCAGCCATTTGTCACTTCGTCTGCGTCTTCCACTGCAGCATCCAGAGCGTCCGTCACTTCTGGAGTATTCAACTCTCGTTCAGCCCGAAGAGCCTCCCTATCGTCTTCGTCGAGCATCGGCAGTCCCGCAGCTTCAACGATGGAGTCAAGGTCGATTCGATCCAACATCTCTTCCAACCCACCCTGCGTCTTGAGAATCGTGGCCAGTGTCTCGTGGAAGAGCGTCTTTTTCTCATCAGCAATCGGGGATGCCAGAATTCTGACAGTGTTCTGTGCTTTCATCCCGTAGTTGGCAACGAGGATCCGGTTAACGAGATGCCAGTTGATCAACCTGACGAGATCTTTGTGTCTCAGGTCCATATCGGTGAGAGCGAACGACGCGTGTTCTCCTGCTTCGGCCTTCGTCCCGAACTGTCCCTCACTGACGGATCGTTCAGGAAGAAAGTACGAACGAATGATCAGCTTGTCGAGGTACTCACCCCGTGGAAGGAATGCCGGTTGTTTGGCACCCGAATCTGACAGAAGTTCGACCCCCCACTGGATGTGTTCCACCATCTCGGCAGTCACGCCGTGCGTCGTCCTTGGAATCATACGGGGAAGAATCAGCCCACTGGACGAGCGAAGCTGCGTAAGGATAGACTTTGCTATCGTTTCATTCGGGGTGTTTACTCCTGCGACGTCCGTTGATCCCACAGGATAGTTGACGACTACGTGGCTTCCTGCCACTTTCTTGTCATAACGAGCTGCACCGTGGTCCCACTCCACCCATCTGTTGTAGAGACCACGAACCACCTCAAGTCTACCCATGCTGTACCAGTAGGTCCCCTCCACTTCACCATGGAGAACCAATGCAAGCTCGATCGGGACTTCAACACCGTCGTTCTGACACAATGATGACATCTGACCTCGACGATCCACGTGTATCGAGGTGATGTCCTGGAGGAGAGGTTTCGTCTTGATGGGAATCAGGTCTCCCTCTATCAACTCCCAGATGATTTCAAAGGGGCTCCACCCGAAATCGAGTACGCCACACAGACCGGAACCCAAGAGGATCGGCCTGATGTCGAGCATCACGTCTTCAATAAGCTCCTGTGCTCCTTCAGGTGCTTCGTCGTCTGCCTCGATGGTCCACTCGGCAGCAAGAATCGGTGCCTTAGCCATGGCACGAGCGAATTGTACCGTAGCCTGCTTTCTGACAGTACGGTATGACTCGTACGTGGCAGGGAGGTTGAGCGGCAAATCCTGGTCATCGTAAAGACTCAGAGCCAAAGCCGTGTGTTGTGCACCTGTGATCTCAGGCATAGTTAACTACCTCCGCTAAGGATTCCATGTGGATCCCTCCTTCTGAGTCGTAGTCGAAGGGTACGTCGATTGGGAACAAATCGAAGATCGAATAACCTGCACTGTCAGCAGCGTGTCCCCGCTTCGGATCTGACGTGTCCATCTGCCTCGTCCCTGGTTTGAATCCGCACTGTACGAGATCTTCCCTTAGATGCTCGCACTTAGGATCAATGAAAAATCGTCTCTCTCCTCCTGCTGACTCTAGCATGGCATTCACTCGAGCCCATCTGTCTTCTATCGACGGGTTTGCATCAGGGTAATGGACTGTCCTCCCCTTCTGAATGAACCACGGGTCCTCCAGGATCTGGTCATAGTCACTGCTGGCTGCAGACGTCTTGCGTGCCTTACTAGTGGCATCACCGTGGAATTCAAATCCACCTTCGTGGTAAGCAAACCTCTCCTTCGTCCTTCTCAGAGCCATACGGGTGTTTGCGTCCTCCAGGTGGAGTTCGTCGATAGCCTCGATGTGCTCTTTACCCCTGCGTTGCATGAACGTCCATGCCATGGGGTCGACATTGAAGTCCGAAGACACGATCACTGGCTTGGTCTTGTCATAGTGACAAGGACGAACGTTGTAGGCTTCGTCGAAGCAGTAGTAGACCCCACCACCTGACGTCTGCCATTCAGCCAGCATCTGTTCTCTGTAGTCCTTCGGATCCATCTGGCTCATGGCTGCAGAGAGGACATCTGCTTTCACGATTCCCGTACTAGGCCAATTAAAGCAGATCCGATCGTCACTGCCACTACTGCGACATTCAGAACAGAACGACTTAAACTCTCTCGAAGACGGACCGGATCTTTTTGGGACGCCGATTCTCCAGCAGAACCCATCGTACGTCGACAAAGCGGGAAGAATCGAGTTGGTGTAAGCACCAGAGATGTGATCGCAAGCCTCGTCGATGATGCCACCAGCCCATTGATCACCCTCGATTCGTTCCGGCTTGTTCATGCCGCAAATGTGGAGTGACGTACCAAAGACAGTCTCGATGATAAGCTCTGACTTGTTGATGTCACTGATCCACGCTTCAGGAATAAGCCGTAAGAACTTCTTCCACGCGATACGCTTTGCCTGCTCTCGTGTTGGTGCAGCGTAGAAGTACATCGGCTCTGGGTTGTTTGGTTGCGGATCAGCAAGTCTCAACACCAGCTTACGCCGTGCAATCTCCGTCTTACCCGAACCTCGACCACCGTATACGGCAATAAATCGACACCTACTCTCCCAGAACTGATCCTGGATGGGATGATGAAACAACGGATACCAGCCTAGGGGTAGTGCCACCATTATGTCACCGTCAAAACTTCCTTTACCTGGAATTGCTTCTTTGAACTCGTCCACGTACCAGAGGGAGTGACCAAGTACCCTTGGATCTCCCAGACCCCAGCAACATCGAGATCGTCCGCTACGGTAACGTACTGCATCAGTCCGTCCGTCCCGTCCGTGGCGAAAACTGCGTCTTCCTCCACTACCACATCGTTTGGGTCTTTGAGCCTGATCTTCATCGTCGTGGCAGCAGAGATGTCAAACACAGCACCATCCTCTGTTACCTCAAGGATGAGCTTTGTCCCGATATCACCTACGTGTACTTCAGGGTCAGCCATTTGTCACCTCTCCACCACGACCTGAACTTCCGGTCGTTCAAACTCAAAAGAAAGATCCGTCTCTACCTCACAGTTTACCAGATTCACCCCACCTATGTCAAGTATCTGTCTCACCTCCGTCGTGATCCCTGATGTCAACTGGACGTCATCCACGAAAACCTCCCTCTGGAAGACCGTTTGGATCTTGACCTTCTTGAGTACGTCTTCAGGGAGAACAACCTGAATCGGAACCCGTATCCAATGGTCATCGTGCCAGTGCCATTCGTTCCAGTGATCATTGTACCAGTGACCCGTTGACACTTACCACACCCTCATCGAGTCCACCCAAGGAAGCAAAAACCACGGTACGATCGGATGCCACCACCAAAAGATAATCATAGCTCGTCCTTTCAAATGCCATTACGGCGTCACCACAGTTGACCGAACTCCCGCTGCCGTGTACGTGATCGTTGCAATCACCGTTCCGTCTGCTCTTTTAAAAGATATCTGATTCGCAGCAGGAGAAGTGGTAGACCCACCCAACACAGCCCGAACCAACTCGATAGTGTCCTCGTAAGACAAACTATCCAAAGTGTACGTCATGAGTGCCGTCACTACGGCATCAGCATCGTGGGTACTCAGTAAAGCATGAGCTGAATCCATCTCCGCCTTCGTCGGAGGAGCGTACGTGTTTAGTGCGTTTGTTGCCGCGTTCAAAAGATCCGTGGTACTTACGTCATTGAGAGATGTCACATCAGTGGTTCTAGCCAAATCAACCCGCACATTAGCGGTGGCTTGAGCCGTTAACGCCATGATTGCACCTGATTGAGCGGCGTTATCCGTTCCGCGTTCACTTGTGTTGTTGTTGATTGTACCTCCCGTTACAGAGCGTGACGGATTTATTGTGTTGTTCCAGACGTCCGTCGCCTCAATGTTGTGTAAAGCACCGAATGACGTGGATAAGACACCCGGTATGTCATCAACCTGTAATTCGTTGGTGTCTGCCACCACGTCAACAAGTGTCAGCTGTATGTCATTCGTGTCCGCGAAAATTAGACCTACGTTTGTGTTTGTGTTTGATATGTTGCTACTGGTTGAAGATTCAAGAAATACCACAGGATTTTCCACTATGGAATAGCCATCATTCAAAGACGGTTGTACGATGAAGAATGGATCTGTAGTGGCAACTCTAGTGGACCCATTATAGGCAGTAATCAATCTCGATTGACCTTTCCCCGCCCCCGTTGTAACAATGAAACCAGAACCTACGTATAGGTGAGATGTAGAACTAGCAGATCCATCAAGTGTCACAGATGTGGCAGTAGAAGCTTGTATCAAACCAGACACCAAAGCACCGGAATTAGTTACATCCGTAACAACGGTAACTAATGCTACTTCATCTGTCGTCGGATCAAAAGTGGATAGCGTATCGGCCTGATCACTGAGTGTCTCTAATGTGTCACCATCTATCCCTTGAAGAGAGGCTATGGTCACACCACCAGTAATATCCGCTGCTGAATGTGACGAACGAGAAGAAACAGTGGCATCAAGATTCGAAACATCAGCTTTCACATCAACAGGAGACGTCACTGGAGTGGCACCCACAAAATTGACTCTAGCATCTATTGTGTTTGCTGAAGTAAACGTCAAATCATCGGTCTTCGCTTGGACGGCGTCAACCTTACCTTCAACAGTCGTAAGACTGGCTGCCGTTGCCAAGGCACTGACATCTGCTTTTGCTGCCGTCCTGGATGCGGCATCTGTGGTCACCGTCCCAGTGATCGAGCCCACACCACCAGAGACGCTCCCTGTAACGTTGCCGGTGAGACCCCCCGTGATGTCTCCACGGACGTCAACCCCACCAACACCCCCCACGGCATCCAGACCGTCTCCGGAGGCTCCTCCTGCTACGTGGAGCCCGTCCCCCGTCGTCGTACCCACCAGGGACACTCCATGACCTCCGGACCCCCCTCCCGTGGCCAGAAGACCCACTCCCGTGGCCCCTCCGATCACAGAGAGCCCAGCACCGGTGCCGTCACCGGTCAGGGTAACTGCGGAAGTGTTCAAGGTCGTGGATGCCACAGCTACCCTCTCAAGTGTCAAGACTGCGGCACTCCCACCATGAGCACCATCCGCGAGCAACACTCCATCGGTTGTTTCGTCAAACGTACTCAGGGTAGAAATATCGGCCTTAAGGTCGTTGGGTGCCGCGATTTTGGCAGTAGTTATGGCAGCAGTGGCTATCGAGTTTGCGGTTATTGCGTTGTTTGACAAGGTCACCGCATCGCCAGAAGAGAAGGTGGACAGCCCAGATTGAATTGCTGTCACCGCCGTGGCATTCGGTACGTTGATTAGGTCCATTTGGTCCCCTGGTACCGCAGCATCGTACGTCAACAGTTCAGTCTCAACAGAAACTGCCGATGCCATACGTTCGGCACCCAACGGGAGTACACTCTGAATCTCATCAGTGTCAGCGTACACCAGATTGAAGATCGTGCCAATCTGCCTACCAGTAGTCCCTGCCGTTGTGTGTGATCCCCATAGTTCATCCCAGACGTCATCAACGATGCCACTCCAGGCGGAGAGGGTTCGTGTTCCTGATGTCCACACATCAGCAGCAGCATGACTCGACCGTGACGAAACTGCGACATCAAGATTGCTAACGTCAGCCTTACTGGCTGTACGAGATGCAGCGTCAGTCTCAACAGCAGCAGTAACAGAACCAACAGCACCCGTCACCGAAGACACTGCCACATCAATGACACCTCCAGTGAGAAAATCACCACCGCCAGCACCGGTCATGTCAAACATCGCACCAGAAACGGAGGAGCTATCAAATTCGACCCCTGATGCAATACCGGTACCTACTGGATCGATCAAAACTCCTGGACCATCGCTGGGACCCTTGATGTGTAGAGGAACACCACTAGAACTAGCACTAACCAATGACATGGCGTCGGCACCTGTTACACCATTAAGGTAAACAGCACCATTACCTATGCTCTCAACAAACACACCAGCTCCAGTCGAGCTATTTCCAGTGATCTTGACTCCCATATCTAAAACACCAGTACCTCCCGCAATCGTCACTGCGTCCCCACTCCCTGCAGAGATGATGTTGAGCCTATCGAGCCGAAGTGTAGTCCCTGGATTGTTGTTCAGCATGTCACTAAGATTCTCGGCAGCTGACACACTGTTGTCAATTCGCACAACATCACAGAACACACGACCCGTAACGTCGGACGTATCTATCGCCGTGGCTGGATCACTTGCACGCACTAGCTTTTCATTACCGTACGACGCATGCGACACCACCCCACTGATGGAGTCTATGGTGGTACTCATGCCGGAGAGATCCGCAGCAAATGACGAGGATGTGACATGTCCTGCAGACAGTTCGTCCCACACCTCATCAGCTATCAGATCACCGGCAGCCACTGTCACATTTACATCATCTGCTGATTCATCGAAGTTAGAGATGGTCCCCGTGGGAAGCTTACCTTGCATCTCGTTCGTGTCCACCAGAATTGCTGCTGAATCAGAAAACACCTGAGTAACGTCCGTTTCGATGTCCGTTACGCTCTTTCCGTACGTACTTGCTGTGGTGTGTCCGGTGAGAGGTTCGTCCCACACAGCATCAACGGCAGCTGAAGTGAGATTCATCTCGTCCCCAGGCGACGAATGGCTGTCATTACTGTGTTTTACCGATCCGAATCCTTGTGCCAAGAATCCGTCAGTCCCAGCTTGAGCGTTGTCCCACATCAGGGTGTAGCCTGAATCAGTTGACTCCGTGATCGCCAGTCCATCAGCAACACGGAGAAAAGCGTTTCTGCTGATTTCCGTATCGGTAAGGTTCGCTCCAATCAAGCTAATCACGTCCCCGTCCGTCCCGTCGTAGAAAGAGAACTGGTTATCCGTTATTCGCGTCCCCTGGAGTGCCGCAGTCCCGTTGACCAGAATGCACGGCTTGTCGTCCAGAACCACCGTACTGAACTCATGGAACACGTTGTGGTGGATGTACGCTCTATTCCCTGTGATGGTGATTGCTTCGTCTGCCGTGTTCTCTGCGATGCACCGTGTCACCACAGCGTCATCTCCAGAAATCAACACCCCCGTATTGTTTCCTCCGGTGTCCGTGGCTTCCCACCGTACGCCATCAAGTGCCACTCTATCGGCACTCATGGTGATGGACACCGTACCGGACCCCTTCGTTGTCTCCACAGGAGTTGAGGCAGAAACTCCGGTCAATGAGGTGACGTCCATCGTGAAAGCGTCTTTGTCATACCCAGCCATTCCTTGACCGCTAAATGTCAGGACTAAGACATCAACAGTACCGGAAGCCACGATCCGAGAGGCACCGTAAACCGTATCAAGCTCTGTGTTTATCGTTGCCATCGACGCGTTCCACGCGAGAGCACTAGTGGTTTGCTCCACTTCCAGCACGTCATCGCCGGTCAGGGTAAAGGTTCCTCCTGATGCCGTCCCCGTGGTTGTCAGCGTCTGTACCTCGTTGACCGGCGTACCGTTTCCATCAACCTCACACTCTCGAGGATGTACGCATGACAGCGTCATGTCATTCTTAGAGAGATCGATTTCTTCAGCACTAAGGGAACCCTCAATCATGACGATTGTGTCTCCCCGTCCCGCAGTCACCAAACCTAGGACCGAAGCCCATGTGAGTTTTGCCTGTGCTTCACTTAGACCCGTGTTGCTGTCGTTTCCTGACGTTGGGTCCCAATAGAAGGCCACCCCGTGTGGCCATGTCTCGTCGTACTGCCGCTTTCCGTAGCTACCCTCCACGGCGTGCGTCGTGATGATCTCATCCCACACGGCGTCTGCGATGGCTCCCGTCGTGGGTCCAGCGATTCCACCATCAGCGAGTGCCTGCAGACTGTCAGTCGTTCTATCATATGTCGCAGTCCCGTCATCCGCAAGCAAATCAAGGTAGGAGTCTGCCACAGGTGCACCAGGAGCAGCAGAGAAAGCGATGTGGTCAAGATTGTAAGTCTGTAGCATGCTTAGGATTAACGTCGCAGGATCAACTCCAGCAAGAAGGTACGAGTCCACCTTACCACCACCCAACGTGATGGCAAGATCGGAGAAGTTGGTAGGTAATGCCGCGTACGTGTCACCCGTTTGTGCAATGTGTCCAGTTAGAGCATCACCGACAACCTTACCCGCTTGTACGCCAGTGTAAGATGCCGGAATGTTGACAGCCCAGGGATCACCCGCAGCAGACGCATTAGCCAAAGCTTCTGCCGTACTCCCTCCAGTGCCGCTATGATCGGCTAGTGTTTCGAGCCAAACAGCATCTGCAATCGCCGCTGCTGATGGTGCCGATGCCGTGGCAAGAGCCGAGAGGGAAGATGCCGTGTTGTCGTAGTTATCCCAATCAGCCGTCACCGCATCGTCTACGAGGAATGCCACAACACTGTCATCAACTACGTCAGTACCCGTAACAGACGCCGCAAGTAAGTGATCTAGGTTGTAGTTTTCGATAGATGAGTTTGCCGCGTTGAAGATCGCCGTGGCTGCAGCCACCCCGTTGAGATACCGAGAGTCAACCCGTCCCGTAGTCACTTCGATGTCCAGATCGTCCCAGTTTGTCGGCGGAGCCATTGACGCGATTGTTGCCACATTCGCGACGTCATCGGTTGTCCAATCGAAGTAATCTGCAGTAGGTTGAGTCCGAGCATTGAACTCCGAGACGGTCGGCACGTCTGCAATGTCCGCTGAGATAGACGCTCCTACTGGTGCCCCCAAATCTTCTTGCGTTGCTGGTGCCTTCGCGTGAGAATATCCAGTTCCATCAAACATCGATTTGAAATTTGCCAAAGATGTGGCACTACTACTAAGTTTGACTACGTTCGATTCTACGTCTCCATCAACATGAACATCTAACGTATTCGCCGGTGTCGTACTCCTAACCAGATCATCAACGTCTACTGCCGTTGTCGTGATCGTTATCATGTTGGCCAGAGCACCAGTACAGGTAAACTTACAGGAGATGTAATCGTGGTTCATCTCTGCTGCTGTCAAATCAATGGCATACATCCCCGTGGTACCAGATTGAGTAGCAGTGTCAGTGATGGCTTGAGCAGACCATGTATCTGTCGATGCCACATAACTGTCACAGTCATCTGTGATCGTACAGCTTTTCAGGAGAGCAGTATCCGCAGAGTCCACCATACCGAAGAGGATCGTGTACGCGGTATTCTTCTTGGCTACAATCGGTGCCGCTAATGTGTCAGCAGCAAAAACCAGGAAGAAAAACAAGGAAATCCACCACAGAAGTTTACGCTTGCCGAACTCTGAGAAGTACCTTTGTTTACCGTTAACCGTATGCATTAATTCGTCCTCTTCGCTCGACCCTGTGCCCTAAATTCAGCCCGACCCACACCCGATGACAAAGACGCGTCATAGGGAAAGCTACTAAACATGAACGTTCGAAGCTCTCTCGCCCACATATCCCCAATGATGAAGTTGTCGTTGTTGGCTCCGACTACGAACCACTCGTCAGCGATATCCGGAATGTAGGTCCCCCCAGCAGCTTCAAAATAGCTGTCGAAGAAAACACCTGTACAACCTGAAGTGTCTGCTATCGCGGTGTAGGTGGACCCGTCGTATTTCCCGTAGTAGATGCCGACACCGCCAACTCCGGTCTCTCTAAACTGACCAGCCCATTTGGCTCCAAGTGCCACAGCAGCGTCACCAAATTGATCTTTTGGTCCGATGATGCCGTTACCCGTAGCACTGTCCGCGACGATTCCACCACCATCTGTCGGTGCAAACACACCTTTCGTGGCGGATGAACTGTCGATGGTATCGACCCAATCCCCACTAGTGAGGTTATCTCCCGTGTCCGACGTTGTACCCGATTGGTAAGCTGCCGACATCAACGATGCTACCCGGAACTGACCCTCACTTGGCACTGACGTAATGCCGTACTCGATGATGACGTTTTTCCAATGAAAAGCACTCTCACCGGCAAAAGGGTAGGACGCATCGACTTGGGCAGCATAGACAATCGAGTGTCCTCCTCCCGTACCATCGTTAAAGTCCGTCGAGGAGATACTGTCGATCAGGTTCCGCGAATCGTCTCCTTCTGGAGTGAGATAAACGTAAGCCTCACCTGTCGAATCATGCCGTTTGTAGAAGATGTCTAGCCAGTACCACGTATCGTCCTCGAATACATCGTTATTGTTACTCCATGACGAACCACTGGCACGCAGGATGGAGAACGTATGCATCGTGCCCGTACCATCAGAGCCTAGCTTCAATCCAATATCGCGATTACCAGAAGGACCAAACCAGAAGAACTCTACATCGGTGTCGACCACAATATCCGGATTGCTGATAGCCAGCCACGCTCCGATGTGAGTGAACGTCGTACCTGCATCGGGTCCGGTAATGGAGTAGGTACCGGATGTCTTGACTGTAGTTGACCCGTTGACGAGGAGGTGTTCGTCGTCGCCTGCTCCTGTCGGAACGGTTAGCGTTGAAGACAACGAAAAGTTGCTTTGCGGAGCGGAGCACTCAAACTCGAGATTCACGAGTTCAGCGTAAGCATAGGCGTCTTCCACCGTCACCGCTGCATGACATAAAGATGGCATCAGGGAAAGAACAAAGCCGATGACATACTTAAGACATCTCATTGACTACTGGCCTTCCTACGTTTTCCTCGTGCCAACTCTTCACTCCCGTGGCTTTCGCCGTGGCTTCTGGATTCTGGGAGTAAAGCTTCGTCATCGTCTTACCCACGCAGTCCACACAATACCATCGCTTCCCAGGGTTCTGGAGCTTAATTTTCCTCCCCAGGATAGTCGCTTTCTCCTTCTTGCTGTGTAGTGTGGTCGTGCCACATCTCTGACAGTGTCTTTTCCTCATGATCGTACGGTGCCTCTATGTACCACTGCCCATTAATCGTGACCCCAGGTTGACCAGTGATTGCCAATAACTTAAACAAAGTGCCACACCTCCGACACCCACTAGGGTGAAAATCAAGGACCAAGGGAGATAATCGCCGTCCCTCCAACGGCACTTCCACCACGCAACCCACCCTCCGAAGAAGACAGCCATGAAATAGCAAAGAGCGATAAAGTACCCGATACGTCTCTTTGCGTGTGACATCTCTCTGACATCCATGAGAATGTTCAGGAGAAACTCAAAATCGGCGTCCACCTTCCACTTTCCCCTAGGCTTCACGTACGCATCGTCGTGTCTCATGCAGTGTGTCGCAAGGCTGACACCAAAGAGGGTATCTGGAATCAACCACCCTCCGATCATTCCTGGACCACACTTGTGGGTCTTCTGTGACGCCACCCCCACGACAGCCCAAATCAGAAGAAAAAAGATGAACAAAAGAACAGATGTCAACCACATGACGCTTTCCTTTTCTTTAGTATCCTCTTGTGTCTGGTGGTTTTCGATCCTCCCCTTTTGTTGTTGATGTTGATCTTTACCGGACCCTTCTCCCTCACCTCCGGGTCCCTCCGTGCCATCTCTCTGGCAGCCCAAAACAAATCATCCGCAAACATCCCTCCTTCGTGCTCGATGTTGCGGAGTGCTGCTGCCACAACGATGTCATAAAGACCCCGCTTTTCTTCAATCGTTGCGGTTTTTGCTGTATTTCCCATATCAATCACCACACCTTCGGGGGAGACGCGACCTCTTTATCGTGACTATTTGTGGAGGGTCTGCGTCTGTCCCCCGTTTTGGTGCGTGGTAAGGTAAAAAAAGTGCCACCCCCGTGACAGGAGGACGTCCAAACCACGGGGGTAGCTAAAAAGGGTAGTGAGTGCCGCTTACGTGACACCCTCTCCCTGGACCTCAGCAAAGCGAAGAGGACGGGGATCGAACCCGCGTGGCGGACAGCTAATCCACCAGTGACCCTTGTTGTCACCTCTCGCCGATGCGTTACTCCGCATTCCCTCAGGCAAGGCGAACCTGTGGACTGCGGTGTCACACCTTGGTCACTAGATGAGCGTCCTTGCTGCATCTTTGTACCTAGTCGATCCAACCACACGGAAGGGTGATGTCCGTATCACCCACTCCGATGATGCAGTCGTCCGGAGGAGGTTGGACCACATCTCTGATTTCCTGTAGACAAGTCGGCAACGCAAAGGTGATCGACGTAGCCAACACAATGACAAACTGACGACATTTTTTCATTGAGTCGCTCCTGAATGGTACGCGTAAAAGTGACGCCAGAAACTGGTGGTCTTACCCAGCTTATGGTCAACTCCAGGCCACATAAAGACAAAAGGCACACGCCGATTGTCATAAAAACGAGGCTGCAATGCCTTCCACTTGGCATGCAAATCAGATGCCATCATCTTGGCATGTACCTCGTCGTAGTCGTTTTGTCCTGCTCTCCCCACGCTCCTTCCGTTGAATACCCTCCTCCAGGTCCACCCGAAGGATACCCACGGCACAACGTCTTGCTCTTGTGATGCCAGCGTACGCCGCATTGCCTCTCTCATGTGGTGGGTCTGCTCTGGCCAGTACAGGGAGACGGACGCCCAATCGGAGCGAACGCACACCGGAACCTGCTCGAACTCACTCCAGCCCGTCTTCGTCGGTGCCTCTCTTTGTGCCCGATAGTTATAGAAAAGAACCCCGAATCCGTGCTCTCTTGCCAAATCGCCTAGAATGTTGAGTTTATGACAGAGAACTGGCACTGTGATCTCGTTGATGACAGAGTATTCGTGATCGTACATCACCACCACGGGTGACACACCCACGGCATCTTTTATTTCCAACAGCTTTTTCCTGACCTTCTCCCTCTCGGCATCCCACCTTTCACCTAGGTCAAGAATGAACTTCACCCGTTCGAATTCAAATCGTGCTGGATCGTCCCCGTACAGCTTCTTGAGCCTGTTGTATTCCCTAACCAAAGGAGAGTAAGAGACAGCAACAGTGCCCTTCGGGGTGATGGATGCCACAGCCTTGGCACACTGCTTGATCTGCTCGGAAGAAGACCACGCGAGACTAATCGGACAGGAGAGAGTGACCCTCGTCCATTGCCTCAATTCCTCCTCACTGTCGAAATTAGAAGTTCCCCAGGACATAAGGGGTTTGGGTAGTGGCTTGAGTGTCGCCAATTTGGCACTCTCATCACCAAGTGCTGCACCGACACCAATGCAGAGGAACAAAAACACCAGAGCCACAATCAACGGCAGTTTTTCTCTCATCACCTGCTCCTATCAGCACGTATGGCCTGGAAGGCGAATACGTCCACACGATGGACACGTGAAGCATTCCCCCGTTGGCACCGATGTCTCGTCCGTGTCATCAGGTGTCTCGTTGGATTCTTCTTGCTGCGTTTCCGGGTCGATCATCACTTACTCTCCTTTGGTGTCCATTGATTGAACACGTGTCGATTAACGTACGCCGGGTCCAAGGCTTCCTTGAACGCTTCCTTCAACGACTTTGTGATCGTACGTGCCACAATCACGTCATCAAACTCACCGATTGCCTGCTTCGTGTTTGACTGAATAGTCTTCGTACTCGGCTCTTCTTGTGGTACGGTGCAGGTTAGACCATCAGTCAATGCCATAATTCAGACACCTTATGAACACGAACTCTGGTACTCAACGCAGTTGATGTAGATGGAGCCGATAGGATCACCGTTGCCATCCAAGAAGTACGCTCTCGTGTACTGAACCCCTCCTTCACAGTACCCATCCTCCAGATCAAACGACATCTCTCCAGCTGGGATGTGCGTACACGCCGTGGGACGATGCTCTGGGGGTTCAATTGCCGAAACCGACACGGAAAAGAACAGAACGAGAACCACCATCAAACCAACGATTGCTGTCTTCATCATTTTCTCCTTAAAAGGTCCTTGTTGATGCCATTCCTTAGACATCCAACAGATTGAACAGATTCTTTTCGCTTGGTCCCTCCCCGTCGGGAATGTCAGGATGACCACCCACTGGCACTGTCCCGTCTGCATTGTGGGCTGGAACCTCCAGATCTTGATATACGACCACTCCGTTTTCCGCAATCAGCTTCCACCCACTGTCGATGATGGAGATGCCACACCGCAGATCCGGTGACTTCCCCTTGTTGTACTGCTTCAACATCAACCTTGCTTCGTTCAGTGTCATTCCTTTGACTCCCTTTTCGATGCCTCGTTTGTGGCACTCCATCGTGCCATCTTTATTAGCTCTTCTTGTAGCTGCCACTCCCTTACCCCAACAGAAACACCCAGAATCAGGAGAACAACCACCACCCCGATAATCCAGGTCATTTCTTCACCTTCTTTTTTGATGCCGTCTTCTTGGCACTCTTCTGTCCCGTACGGGTTGCCTCAGAAGGAAGACCTACACTGTCTGCCATCGCTTGCATCTGCTCTCTTATGCTCTCGGTCGTTGCTGTCTTAGCTACTTGATCAGGAAGACGGAGACCAAGCATCTTGGTGATAGCCTTTTGTGCCGCAACCACTGCTCGTAAGTCCCGTTCATCAGGAAGAAATGCCATCTCAATGACACGTGTTAAGGTGTTGTACGCTTTGGCTATCTCATCCTCTGCCGTGTACCTTTCTTCTCTCAGGAGTGAACGGACCTTATCGATGTAGTGTTCCTTGATCGTTCGCCTTGCGATGTAGGTCTTACGCTTCTTCAGTCCCGCTTTTACCAATTCCCCCGTCTCGAATAGCTGATGCTCACGACACATATCTGTCATCGTGTGGTTTGGGATTCCCTCTGCGACGAGTCCTCTCACGAACGTAAGCCTAGCCTCTATAAGCTCTTCTTGTGCTAGACAATCTGTTCGTTTCTTAGGTTTAGCCACGGGATTCCTTCAAGGTGTGGGTGATTCTTGAGGGGTGACACTTTCTTGACACTGTTTGCAAGTGCACTCCTTCTTTTGTGTAAGCTTGTCCAACAGCAAAAACTCCCCGACCCTTACCAGGGTAGAGCAACCTAGCAGAGATGCAAACAGTGCCACACAAACGACACTCAACGAT
This sequence comes from Desulfobacteraceae bacterium, assembly GCA_003354055.1. The sequence goes on from PIVQ01000005.1 coordinate 39,224, forward strand.
ACGTATCTGTTCCGCATGGGGACTCTGTCCCTCCTTTTTTCCCGTCAGGGAAAAACCCTCCGAAGGAGGGGTCTCTACGAGGTGTCCAGTTTGTGTCATTCTCTTCTTTTCCTGATCCTCAAATTTAACTACTCTCCCATCTCTTTATTAGTAAAGACCCCTCACAAGGTCTCTGACGTTCACTCGAGTTATCAGACGATAGTGCCACTACAAAGTCATACGGCCTGACGGTACCGGGAGTGCGTATACCCTAAAGTGGGACTTTAACTAACCTCCTCCGGTCCGTCTGGAGCATACCTCGTGGTTAGGCCAGCCTAACTCTGTAACAGCCGTGTAACACGGAGAGTTAGGTCCACCTAACTGAACCCTCGTGGAGGACAGCAGACGGATTGGTCATTTCATAAAGTGGGACTTTACGACATCACAATGACATAAGATGAGTTGATGTAAATAAGCTTAACTATGACACAAGCTCGTCATATGACAAACTCGTGACAGTGGGACAGATGGGATGGTACCGGGACAGTCCCACTCTCCGGATATCTCTGACAGACCCCCCCAACGTCCGTGGAGGAGCCTTCTCGTGTAACAGACGTGTAACAGCTTGAGTTAGGTGTACCTAAGCCTTGGGCACTACCACCCGTAGTGGGTAGGTACACGTACACACCACAACCGGTAGTAGGTCTTACGAGCTTATAAAGTCTTGCTTTAACACTTTGTTCCTTTTTTTCTTGTGCGGGTCCTTGACACAAGCGTACCGGTGTGGTAAAATTTACGTAGATCGGGGGTTGCTCCGGTCGCCCCCTTCGGGGTGGCAGCTCTTTGACAATCGAACGCTGCGAGATGCTGAGGCGGCGAGCGTGGGAAGCGGGGACGAGCGAGTCATGTCCTCCCTCCAGAATCCCACGGCACCGGACCTGCGACAGAGACCGATGAACCGCAGAGACCGGCAAGACAGCCGAAAGGCCACCCACGACCGGACGAGCACCCCCCAAACAACCAAAACGCCGCGAGACGGTGACACGATGGAGGGGACAGGACGGTCGCGTACGATCCACGGTGGCTTCTGCGGGTAGGTGGCTCCTCCCGCACTGATGAGGCAAGCCAAGACCACGAACGAAGGAGAACGAACGATGAATGACAAGCCGATGACACAATGCGACGATTGCGAAGAGACGATTGACAGCAAGACGCACCACCGACATAGCAGTCGACTCCAGGCCGATTTCACGCTTTGTGACGGATGTGCGGCATCTTACGATGATTTGATGGCAGACAACGGCCTCATGATCCACTAAATGACACGAACACGGCACAAAGGAGAACGAACGATGAACATGGACATTGACCGAGTGGTGCAGATCCTGCAGAACACGAACGCCACGACGGTGACACCCGTTCAGCTGGAGACGCTGCAGACGGAAATCACCCAGATGAGAGCCTTCATCAACGCTCCACGGAAACACTGGCTGATCGAGCAGTGCGGAGCCCACAAAGGAGAGATCGTCAGGGAAACGACGATGGGGGTGATCGACGCGTGGGACCTCAACAAACAGATGAACAGCCTACAGTGGGTCGAAATCGTTGAATGACACGAACACGACACAAAGAAGGAGACACGATTATGGCATCAGCACTGACAGACGAACAGGCGGCAGCGTGGGGGTCGAGGCTGGAAGACGTGCTGCAGGACATCGCGTCGGATGCGGCATTCGCCACGGACGTTGAGGAGGTACAGGACATCGCAGAGAGACTCGCGGATGTCACCGAAAAGATCAAGAGTCTGGCTGACAAGGTCGTGACAGTCCAGGGAAACGCACTCCTGAGGAGAGGCTACAACGATCTGGGAGAGAAGCTGACCCCCGAACAAATCGAACACCAGCACAGAGAAGACGAATACGGCGTACCCCACTTCCCAGATGCCGCAACCGTGGCATGCGGTTGTGGTGCGTGCGTCACCTCGATCTGCGAGAAATGCAGCCCATCAGAAGACCGTGTGGATGACGACAACCTGGACATGGACTAAGGAGGACGGATCAATGAAGGACAGAACCTACAAAAAGCTGCAAAGTGCCATCCGATTGGCACTGCGAGACATCCTCGACGACATCGACGTCTGCGATAAACTGGCAGAGTCCATCAATGGGTACATGACGGAGAAACAACGAGCAGCCATCCTCAAGGACGATCCGGACGGCGAGATGTGCGACAGGCTCGAGGGTTGGATGAGACATGTCGTCTATCTGACACTCGATGGATTGGAGATGCCGGACCTCAGGGAAACATGGGCGTGCCACGGATGCGGCATTGACCTGATTCCTTACGAGGAGCCGTGCAAAGGATGCAAGTGCCACTACGACGGCACCAAGAATCCAGGACCCAACTACCGATAGCCGAAACCCCCCGAATCATCGGGGGTTCACGGTGGGGTGGTTCCCCCTGTGCTGATGAGGCAAACCACAACACGAACGAAGGAGACAGAGTGATGAGTGATGACAAGAGTTTGGCACACAGATTGGTTGGAATCGCGGTTCAAGAGGAAATCGAGAACAACGCAGCACGAATGGAAGAGAAGAATGTGTGGGGGGTGATGCTCGCCGCCTTGAGTGATCTGGCTCAAGAGCACGACGCAGATGAGTTGAATGCCATCGTCATGGCACAAATCGGATGTGATGGAGGAGAAGGACTCAACATGCTCGAGCATCTGGAGTTGTGGTGTGACAAGATGCTGTCATGTCCCGATCTGTGGTTCAGTTGGATCGAGACGATGCAGGGAATGATGGAGTACCGTGTCAAGAACCTGTCAGTCGACGACATCGACAAAGGAAACGACGAGAGCTACTGGCGACTCTCTTATGCCATGGATGCGGCACACCGGGTGTGTCTGGATGATGGAAACGTCAGGGAACAGGAGAGCATCGATTGGTGCGATGACGTAGCAAAGGCCATCTGCGGACTGGACGGCATCAGGCAACACATCAAGGTGGGGAGCGACGATGACAGTGAATCGGCACTCGTTCACTTCGAGCACGTAGCGGGAATGATCCGAGTCAGTTTTGCGACACATTGCATGAGGCACGACGATGAGACTCGAAATCGCTACGAAGCCGGTGATCCTCCCGCAGCCATCCTTCTCCTCAAGGAGATGTTCTCCGATCCCGCAGAGGTCGGATCAGCCCACACGTGGAACGAAAGAGCCGATGCCATCATTGAGGCATACAAAGAGAAGAGCGTCACGACGATGACACCAGCGATGGAGTTGATCCACGAGATAGCCAAGGGCACCGAATTCTCGGACGACGTGGAACGATGGACGGAAAAGGCCATGGAGATCACCGGGACGATCGAGGTAGTGGATGACACGGACGCGACACCGGACGATCCGACAGAAGAGGAGGACGGAAAATTGACGTTCACCCTGGACGTCGATGGTGTTGATCCAGAAGAGGTGGAGCGTCTGATCCGTCAGAGCCTGACCTACGTTTACCGTGACAAGGTGATGACACTCAAGAGGCACTAAGCCGAAACCCCCCCTACACGGGGGGTATGGGGGACGTTGGGCGGATCCCCACTGATGAGGCAGCCCACACACGAAGAAGGAGACAGAACGATGGCACAAAAGCAGTTGAAGACGACGAAGTTTAGTAAGAGGCAGTGGGAGATCATTGACGCGATGAATTGGCATGACGACATGCTGTCACTCGGCACGTTGCGGGTTCTGCGGAGCGGAAAGGAAACAACATGGGCTCACTTCGAGTGGACGACTGGTATTCAGTACCACTATTGGGTGGGACCACACGGTCAGGTAAAGAGCAATCGGGTAGACGATCTCGGTTCTGCTGCGAGCCACTACACCTACCAAAAGGCACGTGAACGCTGGGTGTTGACTCAGCCAATCGAGATGATGATTGACACCATTGGAAAGATGGATGCCACCAAGGTGTCAGGCGAGCAGTGGTTGCGGCTGATGAGTAGTGTCAATGGATTGGCATCCTCAAGATACGCGACAACGCGTGGTCCAGTCTGTGACCTGTGTGGGTCGGTTCACGCGAAGGGAAGTCGTTGTCCCAACTAAGGAGGTGCCACGTGTTTGGCATACGACCATCAAGAGAGTGCAATTGCGGATCAGGTGAGATCGGGTACGAGTTGACGGATGCACGTGGAATCTACGTGGCGTTTGTCTGTGAGAAATGTGAAGGAGAGGTGAAGAAGGGGTACAGACCGGAGATCTTCACAGACGGTAGTTACCCCTGCGATGAGCAGATTGACGAGGATTACTGAACAGTGCCAGATGTCTGTCATAGTTAAGCTTATTGACGACAACTCACGAGAAGGAGATCGAACGATGAACGAAGATCGAAAGTCGCTACTCAATGATCAGGAACGAATCACCACGTTGGTGATGGAGACGATGCGGGAGGATCTGCGAGTCAACGAAACAACCATGGACGCCGACATCAGCTTCGCACAGTGTACAATCCGTTCCCTAGATTTGAACGGAAACGCGATGCACGCCGCAGTGGGTGTCATCAGAGAGGCATTCTTGAGAGAGGCAGCAGAGATCGATGCTCTGGCAGATGCTGCGATAGGCAAGGATAATGCCCCAACACTGACATCCCGAAGATTAGACGCCAACGCAGCGTACGCACGCCGTGTGATGGTAAAGCTGCAGGAAGCAATGGAGACCTGGATACCTCCTTGCATTGGCTGTGGTCTTTCCCGGCATGAAGGAGCCTGCGAAGAGACGTTGATTTTCACTGATAGGCACTAAAAAGATGACAATCGTTTGTCATCTAAACGCATCCCCACGAGAAGGAGAATAGAGATGGCTGAGAGAGTACGAGGAGACAAGAGGTTGTCACATGGTCAGTTTTTCGATCTCTGCAAATGGATCGAGGTTCATCGGGAGGAGCTAGTTGACAACAAGGACTGGAAAGACTGTCTGGCAGAGGCTGCTGCAGTGATCAAGCCGAACCACGGTGTCTCAGATGGGACATTTCGGGAGGCAGCCAAAAAGGTGGGGGTCATTCTGGTGCAGGCTCGATTCACACAAGAGAGTGTCACTAGGGCGACACCTCTCCTTAAGGCTATGGGTCGTGCCATCCTTCTGCTGGGTGATCAGCGAAAGGGAGGGTGGCCGAAGGGGATCACCAATCAGGAAGTGCAGATCATACGCGATTTCCTGAAGGGCAATCCCACATGACAGGTGTTTGACACCGAATCACCCCTTCGGGGGTGACTGCGGATGGGTGGTTCCCTCCGTACTGATGAGGTAAACCACAACACGAACGAAGGAGACAGAATGATGGCACAATTTTACACGGACCCAACACGAGAAGAAGACCCACACGCTCTCCCTGATGCGGAGGTTTTCCATGTGGATCCTACAGAATGCATACTACTGGAGAACGGAACACTAAGTCATTACGGCGACTTAGGAGAAGGATGGTTTTGGTGGCAGAAATCTCCTGGTTGTCTTCCTGATGGAGAACCCAACGGACCCTTCGAGACGGAGGATGCCGCAGTAGTGGCAGCGAGAGAAGAGGTGACCATGGAAAAGGACGCAGACGCAGCGTGGGAAGCGATGAACGACAGAGACTTGTCATAGTTAAGGATATTGACGACGACTCGGTTTGTGCCATTATCGTGTCGTAAAGTCCCACTTTATGAAATGGCCAATCCTAGACCTGTACTAGATGAAGGAGATAGAACAATGGCGAACAGACGTTGGAAGTGCCACGCTTGTGGCAGCTACGATTGCAGAACGGGGAAATGCCAGAAGTGTGGCAGTTACCGAACAGGACCGTCGATGGAGGGGTCAACCGATGAGAAGCCCACGAAAGAGAAGACGACAGAAGGACTGGCGGATACGTCAACTGGAACAGTGGATCGGTCATACGGCGTGGGTAGTGGGCTTCCGATCCGACACCCCGATCAACCCATTCAATCAAGGGACGGAGTACCACGCGATTTGGCGACAGGGAAGGGCTGCAGCCCAGAAGTGTCACGAGGGTGTCAGGAACACATAGAGGGTTTCCTTCAACTCCTCACAAAGGATGACGCAGACCTGTCAGTAGTAAGACTTCAGATCGCCATAGGAAGATGGTGTGAGAGGTTGGAAAGGAGTAGAGAAAGTGCCATAGGTTTGTCCTTACAAGAACGAATCGCGGAGATCCGGGACTACGCAAGGCGTCTTCAAGGAGCCATCTGTCTGGTCACAGGGTACCAGGAAGACCCTCCGGTATGTCTTGATTGTGGCTGGAGAAGCTGCCGATGTGCACCAAATGACGACGTATACGGTTGCGACCACCACGAAGGATATCGGAACGGGGGTTGACGAACTCGAAAGCGTGTGGTAGAATATGAGTTGATGTCAAGACGACGTCAGCATGACACAAGGTGAACAAGGAGTAAAGGCTTATGATCAACAGACTCGACACGATTTTGCAAGACGATGGCTACAAGGCACCTTTCTTGGTGGACAACAAAAGAGTCGCACGTGAAATCAACAGAGAGGTCCTGGATTTCGCGTTCCAGTCACGAGAGATGACCCTGACCGATTTCATGCTTCGTTATGCCAACATCATGGCACGTATGGAAAAAGCCCATCTAGAGAACAGCCGATGGGCGGACGACGTGCGGACGATTCTCAACACCCAGCTTCGGGTGAAAGCGATACCGGTACCGGCTGGAGCTTTCATGTCGGCCATGGAGCGTCTGGTCAATAAGTCGCTCCAAAACGGATAGCTGCGGGGGTGCGGTTAGGGGGGTGGGTGCCACGTGTTTGGCACCTGCTCCCCGTTTGACGGATGATTCGCCTCAGAAAGGGAGGTGACACAATGACGACACGATGCAAAAACTGGATCGATGGTAGGTACCTTTGCCCCAACGAAGCAGTGTTGCCAGAAGAGCACTGCGAAGAGTGCATGGCAAGAATCGGTGACTACTGCTTTGCATGTCCCTGTCCTGGGTGTTTAACCCACAACTCGATGGAACCCGACACCAGCATCGAGTGTGACAGAAAGATGGGGGAGACGGCTTTACGGTGTGAGAGGTGTCATTGGACTGTCATAGTCGACAGTCACGGACGGCAAATCCGAGTGGTAACAGTGAAGGAGAACACAGATGCATCTAAGTGAGAGAGAGATAGAGGAAGTGACACAACTCTGTCACGCAGCGTACGGAATTTTCGTCCCTGGTGGCTACCATGAACGAATCGAGCAGGAGTACGGAAGAGTTGACATCGTACGACTGAGGAAAGCCATCGGAGATTCACAGGCCAACAAACCTGCGAGTGACGACGATCTGGCATTCTACGGGTACATCATCAAAGCGTACATTCACGCGTTCTCGAACTGGGATTGGGTGTGCCCCACTCCAGGGATCGGCAGTGAGGGTGTTTGTGTCCAACGTTGGTCGAATCTCGCTGACAGACTCATGGCAGCAGGCCACGGAAAAAGAACCACACCTCCTCCAGGTAGGGTGATCGAGAACTACGGAGATTACGTAAACTACCTGGACCAAAAGATCCGGGAGAAGATGGAGCAGGAGGATCGAGAGGTCCCTGTCGCCCCTTTTCATAGTTCTCTTGAATCGGCCATGCGGCTCTTCCCTGAAGCAAAGCGAATCGAGATGACGAGAGTATGGCAGTACAACAGTGACGACGAAGGGGACGCCGACGTGTTCGTTTGGTACGCCACGATGGACCCTGAACGTGCATGTTGTGCTCCCCCCGTGGGGTACGGATGGACGCCACAGGCTGCTTTGCTTCAGATGTGGCTCTGTGACAAGGGTGTTGTGTTCAGAAGCGAAACAACCTCCCTTCCCGAACACAAACCGGAGATCGTAGGCCACAGCAAGAAGGACGGACCGATCTTCAAGTAGGGGAAAGAACAATGGTGGTGGAAATCTGCGGAATGGATAACTGCCAGAATACTGACATCGAGCTAACGTGGCTTGGTGAACCGATTTGCTCGACATGCTGGCGTTCAGTATGCGAGATGGAACAAGAAGGAGAAAAAGAGATGGAGAGCACAGCAACAAAAAAGGTGGTCAAGAAAAAGGTAGTCAAGAAGAGTGCCAAGAAGACGGCACCCAAGGCCAAGGCAACAAAAAAGGCCGTCAAGAAAGGAACGACACCGAAGGCCGTCAAGAGGGTGAAAAACGCAGCCGACAAGTGGAAGGTCGGAGCCAAGACCAAAGCGGGTGCCAAGATTCTGGCAGTCCACGATCCGGACCCCAGGGATGGCACACCAGGACACGGACGGCAGATCACCATCGCGTGCGTCATCACCGGCAAACCGCGTAAGATCTACGTGCAGGACGCACATCAGGTCTGCACGATCGACGATCCCAAGGTCAAGGCGGAGATGCGGAAGAAAAGGAAAGCAAGCAAGGGCTAACCGAAAGGTAGTGTCACATGGATGTCACCCTTGCATGTGAACTGGACGGAGTGTTCACGAGGTGTACAGACGCGATGATAAGGACCCAATCATGGAGAGAAGACGCGAAGCAGGACGTGTGGGTGCATGTTCTACAGAAATGGTCGAGGTTCTCACATCTCAAGGGTGCGGAGTTAAAATCCACTCTCTGGGTTGTGTGTCGCAATTTTGTCACCACGTGGATTGGTGAAAAGCGTAAGGAGTTCTTATCCCTGATTCCTTACGGAAACGTTGAACAACCCCAATCGATGGCACTCGTTGATTGGGATGATGTGTGGTCAACCCTGAATGCACCGGCGTTATTCGTCGCAAAAGAGTGGCTGTATGGAGGTTGTGCCGCAGAGATGGCACGCAAAAGAAGCGAAAACCTCAAGCGGGTAACTGTGACGATGCAAGACGTAGCCGAGAGCCTAGGGATGAGCAGAGCTACGGTCAGCAGGCACCTAGCGTCCTTCCGGGAAGCCGTGGAGGTCTGCACGTACAGCCTGTGAACGTCGGAAGGCTTGTGGGGGGTCTTTAGGGGTGGAAGGAGCCACAGCGATAGCTAGTTGGCTCCCAGGATGATAGCGGGGGGGAGGGTCCTCCAGGGGGAAACTCCTCCCCGTTTTTTGGCATCATCGATTCGTGCTTGGCTCCCTGGGTGTGAGAGCGGAATGATTGACTAAGCACAACAAGAGTCCTTCATCGTGGACCCTCCATCACCCTTCGGGGTGGTGGGGGGTTTTGTTGTCTTTACGCTTGAGGTGACATAAGCATGACATTTATTGAACTCTACGTTGCCTTAGTGAAGCTTGCCACAGGTGTGCAGCAATTCCACCTATATCATGGCAAGGGTAAAGCCCCCCTCCTCAAGAAGTTGGTGACAAAACTTCGTCATCTAGAAATCGATCCTCAAGAGTACCTAGCACAGATGTTTGGGTGGTACACACCGAACAGATGCCGCAGGCTACTAGCGGGGTTAACGTACCCAACACCTGAACTGCTAGGGGGATGGCACTCAATATCCCTTTATTTCGATCTCAAAGCGGGACGAATCAAAGCAGAAAAGATCAAGCTTCCTGAGGTTGTGGTGGTCAAGGAAAGAGTGATTCGAACGGTAGATGTTCAGAAAGGAGAGGTCGATCCGTTATCTGCCATCGTGAATGCCAAGGATTTGTCATCTTTAACGGGACTCAAGCGAGTCGAGGTGACACAAACAATAACGAAACTCAAAAAGAGCAGGAAAACGCTATGGGCAAACAGAAAGGCTATCTTACGGGCAAGCCTGGGAGGTACCTCCGGGACCTGTGGATCGTAGAGGCGGCGAAAGAACCTGTCGAGCATCGAACCCCAGGTGAAATCGTGCATGAGCTGCGGAGTGAGGGAGGGATAGTCGGAAGGGAAGACTATCCCGAAAAAGCGTATCAAGACATCTTTGCCTCCCTCCACGAGTTAGAGGTACTGGAGGAGAAAGCAGCAACAGCAAGTGCTAACCGCAGTCTGCGTATGATTACGGTTTTCATATTCGGTGCCATCATTGGGGCACTTCTTCAGGATCTGGTAACATGAGCGAAGATACCGAAGGAATGGTAAGGGAACTGCTCGACAACGAGAACGTGGAGTTGAACAGTTGGGAAGCTGGTTTCATTGAGGATATGGAGGGAAAAACCACCTTCAGTCCCAATCAGGCAGCAAAAGTGTCACAGATTTGGCACAAGAACTTTGGTTAGGAGAATAGTGATGGTACCGATTGCTGGTAAAGACTACGATTTGCATCTCCCTCAGGAGTATGCGAGTGTAACGCAGATCAACATGGGGCTACGTTGCCTCAAGCAGTACGAGTTTCGCTACGTGGAAGGGTTGAAGATTGCTCCTGCTCTTCCTCTTGCGGAGGGTGGCTCGCACCACACCGCACTCGAAGCGAACAACTTGCAGAGAGCAAAGAAAGGAAAGAGCCTAGCGAAAAAGACGATGATCGACCGATTCGCAGAAGCTTTCCTTGGTCAGGAAAAGGAGATAGCCGACTGGCAAGGCGAGAACGCCAACAGCGTGATTGCACGAGGGAAGGGAATCATCGAACTCTACCTTCAGTCTCCTGAGAGTGCCACTACTCCGACACTCATTGGCAAGGACCACGGGGTGGAGTGGGCATTCGGTGGCATCAACAAACACGGCAAGAACAAACAGAAGGATCAACCGTCCGTGTTGGTTGCTGGTGTGCCGATGGCTGGAATCATCGACCTGAGAGAAGCGAAAGAGGTGACGGACTACAAGGTGGTAGCCAAGTCCCCGTCAGCCAACGCAGCAGAGGTGAGCTTACAGCTTATGATCTACGCTGCGGTGACACGGACCCCGAAGACCAGCATTGTCGGGTTGACAAAAACGAAGACCCCGAAAGTCGTCAAGGTGGAGCATAAGCACGATCTCAAAAGAAGTGCCAGATGGGTGGCACACGTCGTGTCCTCCATCGCAAAGTCCATCTCGGCTGGGATCTTCCCCTGTGCGAGTCCCGACAATTGGGCTTGTTCTCCGAAGTTCTGCGGTTATTGGGGCCGATGCCGTGGAGCGTCCGCACAGACGAAGTATTTCCAAGTTGGAGGTGTCAAGTGTTAGACATCCAACGTGAAGTTTCGCGATGGGTGGCTCTCACCTTTCCTGCGGCAACGCTAGAATCGCAGATTCGCAAACTACGAGCAGAAGTAGTGGAGCTAGAAAAGGACCCATCCAGCGTTGACGAACTGGCAGACATCGGTGTCGTACTTCTGGCACTCACTTCACGAATGGGAGAGGATTTTGACTCCCTGGTTCGCCAGAAGATGGAGATAAATCGGACACGACAGTGGGCTCTCCAAGATGACGGCACGTACCAACACGTGAAGGAGAAGTGATGCGACGACTCAAACCACACGACGTGTACGTCATCGATCCACCGTGGCCTACGCAACGACCAAAGAAGAATCAAGGCCGATACGTCGTGGACGAACGGTACACGTACGACACGATGTCACTAGTTGACATCGAGGAATTGCTGCGGCAAAAGATTCTCCCTGACCAAGAGGGACTCGCACTGAAGGAGCAGAGGCAAACACAGGTCTTCCTGTGGTCTGTCGATTCGATGGTTTTTCACGGTGACACGATGATGGCAGCACTCGGTTATCGATTTCATGCTCGTCTAATCTGGGATAAGGGAAACGGCTTCCCGTCCCACGCAATTCGACATGCTCATGAATATCTGACTTGGTACTACACCGGACTTTTCCTTCCCCCAGCATCAGGAACGAAAGGTAAGTACGCGTCGGTGTTTCACGCTCCATCCCGACAACATTCGAGAAAGCCGAACATTGCGTATGACATGATATCGACACTCTATCCAAGTCTGAGAAAGGCAGACATATTCAGCAGAGAGAAGCGTAAAGGATGGTCAACGTGGGGCAATCAAACGAACAAGATGAAGGAGAAGTGATGAGTAAAAAACCCCCGAACTGGAGTAAGATTGGAAAGCGTTCGCGTGCCAAAGGTGCGGCATTCGAGCGTGAGGCAAAAAAGGTGTGTGCGGGTCTGTGGGATCAG